>DUEQ01000504.1 GCA_011192085.1 Caldilineae bacterium | reverse complement strand
CGAACCAACTCTTCTTCTTGCGTTTCTTCTCCTTGCGCTTGTTCCTCTTCTCTTGCGCCTTCAGCAAGGCCAGTTCGAAGGGGGAGAGGACCTTCTCTTCCTCCGCTTCCAGGTCCATCTCGGGCTCATCGGCCTCCATGGGTTCTTCCGGCGCTTCGGGTTCGGGCTCAGGCAGCAGATTCTTCATGGAAAGATCGATCTGCCCCCGGCGGCGATTGACCTTGATCACCTCAACCTGCACCTCCTGGCCCTCTTGCACCATGTCGCTGGGATGCTTCACGTAGCCATAAGCCATCTCCTTGACGTGCACCATGCCATCATAGCCCACGCCGATATCGACAAATGCGCCATAATTCGTAATGCGGGTGACCGTGCCGGTGAGGACCTCACCCACCTCCAGGTCGCGGATGGTGCGAGTGCCGGGCGGCAGCATGGTCAGGCTGATGCGGTTGTGCGCTTTGTCCAGCTTTTTGATCCAAGCTGTCACCTCCTGCCCCACCTTCAGCACATCTTTGGGCGACTTGATCCGGCGCTGACTCATCTCGGAGACATGCATCAGAGCATCCGTTCCCACGCCGATATCAATGAAGGCGCCGAAATCGGTCAGGCGCTTGACTCGCCCCTGCACTTCCTGGCCCACCGCCAGCTTGCGCACGATACGTTTCTTGGGCAGGACCTTGATTTGAGGTTCGGCTTGTGATGGATTTTGTTGATCAGACACGTGATTAACTCCTTCGATTAGACTTTTTTCGGATTCCTGCGCGAAGCGCCCGAACTGCGCCCCCATTTTGGAAACGCGCCAGGCCACTTGGCGAGATAATTGCAAGCAGTAATCTTATCCTCTCAGGCGCGATCTGTCAAACTTGCGGGCCGCGTTGGACGCGCCCTTCACCACGGGAACCCGCTTCCCGCGCCCGACGTTCTATGGATAACATGCACGAAAACGCAGCGCTATGCTATAATGAAGTGTTGACATTCCAACCCCTAACAAGACACGCATTATGTTCAAAAACCTACTCAAGAAAGTCATTGGCGACCCCAGCGAAAAGTTCATCAAGCAGATCCAACCCATCGTCGACCAGATCAACGCGCTGGAGCCCGAAATCAAGCGCCTGAGCGACGAAGAGCTCCGGGCGGAGACCGATAAATTCAAAGCCCGCATCCAGGAAGAGACCGCGCCCCTGCGTCGAGAGCTGGATGCGCTGCGCACGGAATTGGAGAAGGCCGAGGACCCCAGCGACATCGATCGGCTCAAGCGCCAGATCGAACGGGTGGATGAGGAGCTGCGTCAGTTGGAGGAAGATGTCCTCATGGAGATTCTGCCGCGGGCCTTCGCGGTGGTGCGGGAGGCTGCGGTGCGCACCCTGGGCATGCGCCATTACGACGTCCAGCTCATCGGCGGCATCGTGCTGCACAAGGGCAAAATCGCGGAGATGAAAACGGGCGAGGGCAAGACCCTGGTCGCCACCCTGCCCCTCTATCTGAACGCGCTCACAGGCCGGGGCGTGCATCTCGTCACGCCCAACGATTACCTCTCCAAATATGGCGTGCAATGGATGGGACCCATCTACCACTTCCTGGGCGTCAGCGCCGCGGTCATCCAAAGCGGCGCGGGCAATCCCGACCAGGGCTCCTTCCTCTATGATCCCGATTATCCCAGCGAGGACGACCGTTTTCGCAATCTGCGGCCCATCACCCGCCGCCAGGCCTACATGGCCGATATCACCTACGGCACCAACAACGAGTTCGGTTTCGACTACCTGCGCGACAACATGGTCACCGACCTGAGCCAGCTCGTACAGCGGGAGCTGAACTTCGCCATCATCGACGAGATCGATAACATCCTCATCGACGAGGCCCGCACGCCCCTCATCATCTCGGGCCCCGCGCAGGAATCCAGCGACCTCTATCGCAAATTCGCTCAGCTCATGCCCCGCCTCAAGCCCCAGGTAGAGGAGGACGGGCCCGGCGATTATTCGGTGGATGAAAAGGACCGGGTGGTCACCCTGACTGAGGAGGGCATTCGCAAGATGGAACAGTGGTTAGGTGTGCCCGAGGGCGAATCCCTCTACGACCCCAAATACGCTGAATGGCTGCCCTATCTCGACAACGCGCTGCGGGCGTATGTGCTCTTCAAACGCGACCGGGACTACATCGTCAAAGATGGTGAGATCATCATCGTCGATGAATTCACCGGGCGATTGATGCACGGTCGGCGCTATTCCGAAGGTCTGCATCAGGCCATTGAGGCCAAGGAAGGGGTGAAGGTGCGCCGAGAAAACATGACCATGGCCACCATCACCTTCCAGAACTTCTTCCGCATGTACCGCAAGCTGGCGGGCATGACCGGCACCGCGGCCACGGAGCAGGAAGAATTCCATCGCATCTACAATCTGGATGTGGTGGCCATCCCCACCAACGTGCCGGTTCAGCGCGTCGATCACCCCGATCTGGTCTACAAGACCCAACGCGCCAAGTTCAAGGCTGTGCTGGATGAGATCGAACAGGCGCACAAGCGAGGCCAACCGGTGCTGGTGGGCACCAGCGCCATCGAAACCTCTGAATACCTCTCCCGGCTCCTCACCCGTCGCGGCATTCCCCACCAGGTGCTCAACGCCAAGAACCATGAACGGGAGGCGGTGATCATCGCCCAGGCCGGTCGCCCGGGTGCGGTCACCATCGCCACGAACATGGCGGGCCGCGGCGTCGATATCTTGCTGGGCGGCAACGCCGAGAACCTGGCCCGCGAGGATCTGCGCAAGCAGGGCTTCGACTTGAACGATATCCGCGAAGCGGATTGGATCGAGGCAGTGGACATGTTGCGCAAGGGCAAGGACCCGAGGCAGCGGTTCAACGAGCCCTGGGTGGACGTGTTGAAAAAACGCTGGGAGCAGACCAAAAAGGATGCCAAGCAGGTGCGGCAACAGGGCGGCCTCTACGTCATCGGCACCGAACGCCACGAGGCCCGGCGCATCGACAACCAGCTTCGCGGCCGCGCCGGCCGCCAGGGCGATCCTGGTCAATCTCGCTTCTACCTGTCGCTGGAAGATGACCTGATGCGGCGTTTCGGCGGCCAGAACCTCTCTCGCATCATGGACCGCCTGGGCGTCGATGAGGACATGCCCCTGGAAGCGGGCATGGTCAGCAAGGCCATTGAACAGGCCCAGACCCGCGTCGAAGGCTACAACTTCGACATGCGCAAGCACGTCCTCGAATATGACGATGTGGTCAACAAGCAGCGCGAGATCATCTATGACCAGCGCCGCAAGGTTCTGGCCGAACCCACCCTCAAGCCCACCATCCTCAACATGGTGGATGAGTATCTGGAGAAACTGGTCCATGCGTACACCGCGGCCAAATACCCCGAGGATTGGGACCTGAAATCGCTGCATCAGGCTGTGCTGCGCATCATGCCCCTGCCCGCGAAGGAGACGCCCGAGGCCTGGACGAACCTCACCCGCGAGGAGATCATCGACCGGTTGCAGGCCATTGCCCGGCAGAATTACGAAGAGAAAGAAGCGCGGCTGGGCGCAGAGGATATGCGTCGCATCGAGCGTCTGCTCATGATCCAATCCATCGACCGTCGCTGGGTGCGCCATCTCACCGATCTCGACATCCTGCGCGAGGGCATTGGTCTGCAAGCCGTGGCCCAGCAAGACCCCCTGGTGGCCTACAAACGGGAGGCCTTCGAGATGTTCGCGGACCTGCTGGAGCGCATCAAGGAGGATGTGGTCACCCAGGTCTTCCGGGTGGAGTTGGTGAGAGAACAGCAACGAGCGCCCGTGCGAGCCGTGCATCCCAGCGTCAGCGGCAATGGCGGCGGCAAACCCGCGCCCCAGCGCCGCCAGGCCCCCAAATTGCGCCGCAACGATCCCTGCTGGTGCGGCAGTGGCAAAAAATACAAGGACTGTCACATGAAGAGCGACGCCGCGGGGATGACCTCGCCCCCGGCCGACGCGGTGCGCCGGGCCCGAGAACAGGCTCACAAGGGCGGGGCCGCCGCCCCGGCGGGCGTATCCGCGTCGTCGTCCAGCGGACGCCGAAAATCCAAGAAGCGCAAGAAGAAACGACGCTAACCCTCCGCAGCCGGTCCGCCCCAGGGCCGGCTTTTTCGATCGCGCTCCCTCATTGCCCTCGCGCAACACCATGCAGAAATTCGTAATTCATGATAATCTATGGACGAATGACATGCTGACGCGCTCAGACCATCACCCCCACCCCATGCCCGCGCCTCCTCCTCCGAAACGCCTACTTCCCCTGCTCAAAGACGCGTTCGCACCGCTCCGATTCTTTCTTTTCGAACTGTGGCAGGCGGCTGCGCCCCTCGCGCCCGATGGGGTGGATGAGCGGGTGCGCCGGAAATGGAAGGCGATGGATGAGACACGCGCGTCGTCGGGCGATGGACCTCCGCCCGAGCGCCCCATCCCATGACCCTGGACATCTTCGCCATCGCGCTTATCGCGCTCATGACCAGCGTCGCCTTGCTGATACGGCTGCGCGTGGGTGCGCGCGCTCGTCCCGCGGGGAGGGATGACGCGATCTACCGCCCGGATCGCCACGATCCCGTTCGGATGACGCTGCCCCTGACCGGATTGAGCGATCCTGGCGGGCTCACGCCGCCGGGCGCGTATCTGCCTTCGGAGATGGAGGCTCTGCTCAAGGCCAAAGGGGCGGAAGCCCAAGACCCCGCCCGCGCGCCCCTGCTCACGGGCCTCGGTCATCAACCCCCTGGCGACGCGCATCCCCACAACACGCCCGAAACCCTGACCGGACGCATTTTCCAGCTCGGAGCGATCCTGCTGGGCCTCGTCTTCCTGCTCTTCTGGCTCATCGGCATTTTCTAAACTGATGGGAACTGCTTAGGCATCCTGATGGATGACGCATGTTGCTTTGAACTAGGCCTCCTCTGATGACGGCACACTGAATACTGATCACCGATCACCGAAACGCCCTCATGTCCCCCACGGAACGTTGGCCCCGATGGCTGGCTCTGGTCGTGGCGTTTGCCGCCGGGGCCCTGACCTTCGCCAACTACTTCTTCCCCCAATCCTTTCTCAACGCGCCCGCCCAGGCGCTGCTGAAAACCGCGGTGCTGGTGAGCGGCGGGGCGCTCCTCCTGGCCGCGTTCAACTTGGCGCGGCGGCATTGGCCCCAGGCCCGACAAAAGGACGCGGGCAGCCTGTTGCTGTTGGGCGGGTTTGCGGTGATGTTCGCGGCGGGCTGGTTTCCGGGCGGGTTTCAGAGGGGCGTGGGAGGCTGGCTTTACCACTGGATGCTGGCTCCGGGCATGGCCGCGGTCTTCGCCCTGTTGCCCATCTTCCTGGCCTACGCGCTCCTCCGCCATCTCAGCTTGCGCGATGCTGGCGGCGCGCTGCTTTTCCTGGGCCTGGTCGCCGTGCTGTTAGGCCAGACGCCAGGTCTGATCTCTCGCATCCCCTTCCTCGCGGGCATGCGTCACGACATCCTCATTGCTCCGGCCGCGGCCGCGTTCCGCGGCGCGCTCATGGGCGTCGCCCTGGCCGCCATCCTGGCGCTGTTTCGAAAATAGCAATCTCACGCGAAGCCGCCAAGGCGCAGAGGCAGAAAGAAGCAAGGGGAAGAAAGTCTCCATTTACGATTTCATTCTCCGTCATGCTCTGTCCCCATTGCGGAAAGGAAAACCCTGACGGCGCAGAGGTTTGCCAGCACTGCGGCGAACCCTTGCCGCCCGCGGGCCAACCCCCGCGTCTGCTCAGCCAGATCCAGGGGCTGATTCCAGCTGAACCGGTGATCACCCTGGGCGAACGCCGCGCGCCCGACCATCCCGCGCCTCTCCATCAACTGCCCACCATCCCGCCCGCCCCCGTCCTCGCGGCCAGGCCGGAGCCGGATGTGGGATCGGAGGATGGCGGAGTTGCGCCGCGTGCGCCCGAACGCGAGCGCAACGTCGCCCTATGGACGCTGGCGGGCGCGTCGCTGCTTCTCATCCTCCTGGGCAGCATCTGGAATGGGCTGGCGCCCCTGCCCGCGCCTGTGCGGCCCTCGGTGAAGAACGCGTACGCGTTCATCGAGATCTTGCCCATCGACGCCAACGTGCTGGTGGCCTGGGATTACGACCCCGCCACCCAGGGCGAAATGCAACTGCTGGCCCAACCCATCCTTCATCACCTCCAACGCAAACAGGTCAACATGGTGTTCATGAGCTTGCGCCCCTTTGGGCCCGAGGTGGCCGCGGATGCGCAGGCCCTGACCGCCAGCCTGGCGCCGGGCGCCGCCTTGGTCGCGCCTTCCCCCACTCAGCTCGGCTACATCCCCGGCGAAAGCATCGCCCTACGCGCCCTCGCCCTCTCACCCGTCATCGCGTCCAACCGCCCTCGCCTCAGCGCCCAGGAAGCGGGCATGCGCCCGACCCAGAACATCGACGCCTTCGACCTGCTCATCCAGATCACCGCGGAGATGAACAGCAGCCGCGAGTGGGTGGAGCAGGTCGCGTCCCGCTCAAATGCGCCTCTCATCGTCGCGGCCTCGGGCGGGGCCGCGCCCCTTCTGCGGCCCTACGAACAAACCGGCCAGATACGCGTCCTCCTCGCGGGCTATCCCGACGCTTTGGCCTATGAACAATTGCTGGGGCAAGCCGGGCCTGCCACGCAGCAGGCCACGAGTCAGGCCCTTCTCACCATCTTTTTCCTGGGCGTCGTCCTCTTCGCGGCCCTGCGCTCCCTCCTCCGCCCCGACCACTGATCACTGAACGCCCTCCCCATGACCTCCCTCCTCGGCGCCCTCCTCGCCACCCTCCTCACCCTGGCCATCTTCAGCCGAGCGTTTGCAGATACCCGCGCCTTTCGCTGGGCGTCGCATCTGCTGTTGGGCATGGGCGCGGGCTATGTGGCGGCCATCGCGCTGAAAAGCGTGCTCCTGCCCGCGTTGAACCCCGCCGCCTGGCTCCATCCTGGTCAGGTGGGGATCGGACTTTTGGCCGGGGCGTTGATCGCGGCCATGGGATTGCGCTTTGCGGCCCAACCCGAGCTGCGGGCCTGGGGTCTGCCCTCAGTGGGGCTCATGGCGGGCGTGGCCGCAGCGCTGGCCCTCGCGGGCGCGGCGCGCGGGACCCTGCTGCCCCAGCTCATGGCCCCATTCAGCCTCTCCCAGACCTTCTTCCCCGGCTTTCCTGCGCTGGATGCGCTCAGCGTGATCGCGGCCGCCCTCACCTCATTGGGGGCGCTCTTCTATCTGCTGCCTTGGGAGAATGAGGGGGATAGCGAGGCGTCCTATGCGCGATGGCTATTCGATGGCTGGCGGCTGTGGGGCTATTGGGCGTTGATGTTGGCTTTGGGCGCGTTCCTGGCCAGCATGGCGGGTGCGCGCATCACCCTGCTCATCGATCGAGTGCAGTGGCTGCTGGGGTTGTGGTTTTAAAAGCGCCGCGCCAGCAGGCCCGCGAGCAAGGCGCCGAAGCCATACATGGCCAGCAGGCCCACGGCCGCGCCCTGGGCGCCCCACAGAGTCACGCCCCCCGACAACAGCGCCAGGCCAGAGAACGCCATCGCCATCGCCACAACGAATGCGGCCCGAGCCCGATTCCCCGCCATCAGCGCCCGAGAAAGATAGATGTAGATGAAGTAGACGATCACCACCCAGGCCAGGGTCTGCAACACCCGCACCGAGGCTGCATAGCCCTCATGGCGGTAGAGCAGTCCAATGATGAAGGGCGCCAGGAGACTCAGGCCCGCGGCCATAGGCAGCAACGCGATCACGCCCCATTTCAGATATTTCAGCAGCTCGCGGCGGAAAGCGGCGCGAGCGTGGGCAAATAACCGGGAAATGGCGGGATAAACCGCATCGGTGAAAGAGAGGATGAACGTCATCAACACCTTGATGAGCTGGAACGCGGCGTCGTACACGCCCGTGACCGCCTCCCCCGCCGCCACCGACAACACCAGGATATCCAGTCGCTGAGTCAACGCATCCATCCCCGCCATGCCGAAGAAATCCAGCGATTCGCGCAGCAACCTGCGCGAGAATGCGACGTCCCAACGAGGGGATCGCACCAGATGACGATGGCGAGCGGCCAGGGTCACCGTCAACGCGGCCAACCCGATCCCCGCCACCCGGATCACCGCCAGGACGATGACGCCTCCGCCCAGGCTCAGGAGCAGGATGGCTGCGCCCAACTGTGTGGCCGCGCTGAGCAGCTCCGCATAGACCAGATACTGCATTTGCTCGATGGCCCGGAGCAGCGCCCCAGCCAGGGAATAGAAGGTGAATAGGGGCAGCGCCAGCACCGCCACCCACAGCATCCACGTCGTATCCGCGGGATAGGGCATGATGGCCACCACGCCCGCCATGACCACCATAAACGCCAGGGTGGTCACCCCCTGTGCGACCAACCCCGCCCAATAGTAATGATTGCTCTCCTCATACTTCCGAGCCACGTTGCGGGTGATGAGTCGGGGCAGGCCAAAGGAGGCCAGCACCTGAAAGATGTTGAGGAAGGCCAGGAGGATGCTGAATTTGCCCTGCCACACCGGCCCATAGACATTGGCGATGTAGAGGATCAGCGCCAGGGCCAGCAGAATGCGCACGCCCTGAGCCATGCTGAGGAAAACGGTGTTGCGGGCGATGGTGCGGGTGGTCATGGGGCAGAGGGCAAGGATCGAAGGTCAGAGGTCGACGATCAGCGGTTTGACGCTGCAAGCCAGTCGATGAGGCGTTGCTCCGAGTCGATGGGGCCCACATAGCCCAGAGCCAACCGGTCCCGCCGCCAGAGCTGCCGGGCCAGTTGCTGCACCTCCTCGGGCGTCACCGCCTCGATTTTGGCCAGGACCTCATCCAGACTCATCGGTTTCGCTCCCGCGGCGAGCTGCATCCCCCACCATGCGGCCACGCTCATCGTGTCCTCCGAAGCCAACTCGGTGCGGCCGCGCAGATACTCCTTGAAGCGGTTCAGCTCCTCTTCAGATGCGGGCCGGGCCTGAATCTCCTCCCACACGGCCATGACGCCATCCAACGCCTCGAACAGCCGCGCCGCGTCGCAGCCGCCATAGACGCCCAGGATGCCCGCGTCATGAAAGGTGTTGGTGAAGGAGCCGATATTGTACGTCAACCCCCGCTCCTCGCGCAGGCGCTGCCACAGGCGAGAGCTCATGCCTTCGCCCGCCATCACATTGAGGAGGCGCAATACAAAACGCTGGGGGTGCATCCGGGGCAGGCCGGGAACCGCCAGTTGCAAATGGGCCTGTTCACTGTTGCGTCGGGCGATGCGATAAGGGGGATGGGAGGGCGCAGGGGGCGCGGGCGGCATCTCCGGCGCTTCGCCCTCTCCCCGCCAGCCACCGAACGCCTCCTCGATGGCCCGTCGCACCGCGCTGGGGTCCATGGCCCCCGCCAGCG
Organism: Caldilineae bacterium; assembly: GCA_011192085.1. Classification (GTDB taxonomy): domain Bacteria; phylum Chloroflexota; class Anaerolineae; order J102; family J102; genus M2005. Next base: position 7,204 of record DUEQ01000504.1, on the reverse strand, counting down.
TGAGCACCGCGCGTTCAGGGCGATAAGCTCGGGCGTGAAAGGCGCTTAGCGCCTCCCGGGAGAGCGCGGCCACTCTCTCCAGCTCGCCCGCGATCTCCCGGCCCAGGGGGTGCTCGCCCCACATGGCCTTGTTTCCCAATTGGCTCACCAGGTCCTCGGGCACATCCCGATACATGGCGATCTCATCCAGGATCACCCCCCGCTCCCGCGCCATCTCATCGGGGTCTAGAAGGGGATGCAATACCATGGAAGCCAGCAGGTGCAGACTTTCTCGCCAGTGCCGAGCCCCGATCTTCACCCAAAAGGTGGTGAACTCGTAGCTGGTGGACGCGTTAAGATAGCCGCCGCGGCCCTCCACCGCGTTGGCGATATCCAGCGCGGTGGGCCAGCCCCGACAACCCTTGAACGCCATGTGCTCCAGAAAATGGCTGACGCCCGCCTCCTCATCCTTCTCATAACGAGCGCCCACCTGGAGATACAACCCCATAGCCAGGGATCGTACACAGGGGATGGGCGTGAGCGCAACCGTCAGGCCATTGGGAAGCTGGTAGGTTTCAAACGCCTGATGGGAGAGAGTGGCAGTCACAATGCGTGCGATGACGTCCCGTACAACTACTGTCCTTTCAGCTGATCCAGATAGCGCTGCGCCTCGGTGATGGCTCGGGGATCCTGAGGAGGCGGCCCGGCCAAAAAGGTCTCGAACTCCTGGATGGCAAGATCCTTCTTGCCCTGCAGCATGTAAAGCGTGCCCAATCCGAAATGCGCCTCAGGTAGTTGGGGGTCGATGGTCAACGCCTTCTTGAACATGGCCTCCGCCTGCTGCTGATCGCCCATCTGCAAATAGGCCGCGCCCAGCAAGTAGGTGGTGGCAGAGTCATCGGGTTTCAGCTTCAGCGCCTTTTCGAATTTGCTTTTGGCCTCGGAGAACCGCTCCATCTGATAGAGGGTCACGCCCAGGTTGGCGAGGATGGCGGGGTCGTTGGGGTTGATGGTCAGGCCCTTTTCATACGCTTGCTGCGCTTCGGAGAAAAGGCCTCGTTCCGCGTAGGCGTTGCCCAACCTGAGATAGGCCGCGGCGGAAGGATTGGCATCCGCCTCCTCGGCCATCTTCCTGAGCGCGTCGTCGCCGATGTGGGATGGCAGCGCGGTCCCGCCGGAGGATGACGGCGTGGCGTCATCGCCCCCGCCGCAGGCCGCCATGAGGAGGAGCAAGGACATCAAAAGCAGGATGATGAATGGCGATTTTCTCATGCGGGCGCTCCTTGCGATTCCAACAGGACGACGCGCGTTTCGTCGCCCGTGAGGTCCGATTTTCGGAGTTTGAGGACGGGCTCGGGCTCGGTGGCCTCCACGCCCATCTCTTTCAAAAACTTCTCCAGAGGGTCGAGCTCCAGCTTCAGGCCGGGCTGAGCATAGTGCATGGGGATGACGATGCGGGGCTCCAGCTCGGTGATGATCTCCACAGCCTGGGATGCATCGAGAATGGAGCCGCCGCCCACAGGCGCGATGAGCACGTCGGGGCTATTCATGGCCTCGATCTGCTTGCGATCGAGCGTCGCGCCCAGATCGCCCAGATGTCCGATGCTGAGATCATCAAACTCGTAGAGAAAGGCCGTGTTCCGCTCCCGCTCGCCCCGCTTGCCCCGATGATAGGTGGCCACGCCAGTGATGAACACGCCGTTCACCTCATACTCGCCCGGCCCGTCGAACACGTGCTCGTAGCCCTTGACTCCCTTCAGGTAGTGGTGACCAGGTGCATCGTGGCTGATGGTGACCACTCGCGCCCGGAGGTTGGGCAGCGTAAGGCCCACTTCGGGCGAGTAGGGATCAGCGACAATGGTGAGTTGGCGGCTTTTGAAACGGAAGCACGCCAGTCCGTACCAGGTGATTTCCATGACTGCTCGTTGTCCTCGTTGGGGATAAATCGGGCGGATGCGGTCGCGACCCGCTGACACAGCACGCAATTATACACCAGAATGGAAAAACAAGGTAACCCCCGTGCAGGCGGGATGCGTTTCCCGTGGGGTCACATGCCACGCCCTCCATGATGCAACGCCCTCTCAAACGGGGTCGCGCGGCTCGCGAGGGCGCAAGCCGTGTTCCATGGCTGCGGCCACCGCGCCGGCCCGACTGTTCACGCCCAGTTTGCCGAAGATGGCCTGGAGATGACGTTTGACCGTGTTGGGGGAAATGACCAGAGCCTGGGCGATGGCCTTGTTGCTCATGCCCTGGGCCAGCAAGCGCAGCACCTCCCGCTCGCGAGGGGAGAGCGCATCCAGCGAGGAGGATGAGGGCGGTCGGGCAAAGGCGGCCGCGGCCTGGCGAAAGGCCTTGCGGTCGAAGGCTTGTTTCTCGAAGAAGGCCGCGGGAGCGCGCTCGCGCAGGAGGCGATCGAGCCGCGCGGGCGAGGCCATGCCGCTGACCAAGATCACCGGGACGCCGCGATCCTGAATGCGGTTCAGCAGGCGCAGGCCATCCTCATTGTCGTGGGGAGCGAGGGAGCTGGCCAAGGAGATGTCGAGCGCGGCCAGGGCGAAGTCGTGATCGCGAAGGGCGATGAGGGCCTGTCCGTAGCTGGCAGCGGTCACAGGATCCAGGCCCGCGTCGTGGAGGAGCTCGACCAGGAGCTCCCTCCAACCCGCGTCATCCTCCACCAGCAGAGCCCGGGGACGCGCTCCCGCGACCGACGCATCCTGCGCGTCCGCCCCCCGCCCTTCGGGCGGCGCATGCGCCCCCGCGTCGGGTTGGGCCAGCAGTCGCCTCACCAACGCTTTGAACTCTCGGCGGCTAAAGCGATTCTTCTCCAGCAGGGTGACCGCGCCGTGCTCGCGTAGGGCGGTCACCGTCACATCCACGGTGGCGTAGCCCGTGAGCATGATGGCCTGACAGCCAGGATCGCGCCGCCGGAGCGTAGCCAGCACGGCCAACCCATCCCGATTGCGGTGATCTCGGCCGGCCAGGGCGAGATCGATGACCGCCAGGCGATGGGGATGCGCGCGCATCAGCGCCCGGGCCTGATCCAGATCAGCCGCCAGGTCCACGACCAGGCCAGCGTCTTCCAAGAGCTCGATGAGAATCTGCTGCCAGGCGTCGCTATCTTCGACGACCAGGGCGCGGGGTGGGGACATGGCAGGGGATTGAGGAGAGGAGGGCGCGCCATGGGGGCGACATGAAAAAAGCGTGACGCGTGGAGGCCCGGTCGGGCGCACGCGTCACGCCTGCTGTCGACATCTCGCGAGGAATTGGAGGCCGATTTACAGCCGCTTGATCAGAAATTCCGCCAGGTCGCGAGAGGAGATGACGCCCACAGGGTGGAGGTTTTCATCCACCACGGGCAGGTGGCGGAAGCGGCGTTGGGTCATGAAGTGGACAGCCTCCAGCACAGAAGCGTAGAGGGGCAGCGCCACGGGCTCTTTGGTCATGAATGCCTCCACCGTGACCTCGTGCAGGTCGATATCCTTGCCCGCAACCCGGTCCAGGATATCCGATTCGGTGATGATACCCATCAAATGACGATCGGAGCTGACAACCAGCAGCGCGCCGATCCCATGTTCACGCATGAGATAGAGGGCTTCTTCCATCAGCGCAGAAGGGCGGATGGTGATGGGCGCTTTGGGTTTGAGGTCGTAGAGGGTGAGGCTGGCAAGTTGTTCGGCCAGGTCCGCCTCCAGGGCTTCCGCGCCCAGGAGCTCGTCGATGTAGGCTTCGTCCAGGCTGGCGTCCACCTGGCCCCGCACATCCGCTTTGATCTCATCCTCGTCCGCGGTCACCTCCCAGGTGTCCGCGTTGAAGTAGAGCTTGCGCAGATCGCCCTCGCCGAATTTCACCTTCACCTGTTCGATCTGACTCCACATGCCCTCGCAATAGGTGGGCTTGGTCACCTGATAGATGATGCCCAGGGGCATGGGATAGTCGAGCTGGCTCAGGAGGAAGGCGTTTTCCAGAGAGGTGGGATCATGGACGACGATGTCCTCGATGCTGTATTCATCGCCGATCTCCACGACCTTGAAGCCGCCCTGCAATTCATCGAGCACGAGCCCTTTGTCCTTGTTCTTGCCGAAGACCATGGGCTTGCCCGCTTCCAGGAAGAGATCGTTGTCCGCCCGTTTGCTGCGATCGGAATAATCGAACCAGGCGCCATGGTTGAAAATCACACAATTCTGGAGAATCTCGGTAAAGGATAGGCCCCTGTGCTTCGCGGCCTGATAGAAAATCTCGCCCATCTCCTTTTGGAGCACATCAATGGTTCGGGCCACGAAAGTAGCTCCCGAGGCCAGCGCCACTTCCACAGGATAGAGCGGACGCTCGATGCTGCCATAAGGCGAGGATTTGGTCCTAGTGCCCACGGGCGATGTGGGAGAGAGTTGTCCTTTGGTCAGGCCATAAATACGGTTGTTGAACAAAAGGATATTTAGATCCACATTGCGCCGGCCGACGTGCAGGATATGATTGCCGCCGATGGAGAGCGCGTCGCCGTCGCCTGTGATCACCCACACGCTGAGATCGGGATTGGAGAGCTTGATCCCCGTGGCCAGGGTGGGCGCGCGGCCGTGGATGCTGTGCACGCCGTAGGTGTCCATGTAGTAGGGGAAACGGCTGGAGCAACCAATGCCGGAGACGAACACGAAGTTCTCTTTGGGAATGCCCAGCCGCGGCAGGGTCTTCTGCACCGTGGCCAGGATGGCGTAGTCGCCACAGCCGGGGCACCAGCGCACGGTTTGGTCGGACACGAAGTCCTTGCGGGTGAGTTTGATTTCTGTAGCCATGATTATTCTCCAGCCAGTAATTCGTCGATTTTAGCGCTGATTTCGCTGACTTTGAAGGGACGGCCCTGCACTTTGTTCAGGGAGATGACGTCCACCAGATAGCGATCCCGCAGCAACATGGCCAGTTGGCCCATGTTCAATTCGGGAACCAGGATCTTATCGTAGTTCTGCAAGATGAAACCCAGGTTGCGGGGGAATGGATTGAGATAACGAATGTGGAYCTGCGCCACCGATAGACCTTTGGCYTGGGCCTGGGYCACCGCGGAGTGGATGGCGCCGTAGGCGCCGCCCCAGCCCACAACCAGCAGCTCRCCYYYTTCKGGCCCGAAGACMTCYTGTTCRGGGATRAYRTCGGCCAGRCGSGCRACYTTSGCGGCCCGCTCGTTGATCATGCGCTGATGATGCTCGGGGGAGTAGGATACATTGCCGTACTCGGGCGATTTCTCCAAACCGCCCACCCGATGCTCCAGCCCAGGTGTGCCGGGGATGGCCCAAGGCCGCCCCAGCGTGACAGGATCTCGCTTGTAAGGAAGGAATTTGCCGTCGGGTCCGTTGGATTCGGTGGGGTGTTCGATGACGATGGGCTCGATGGTGTCGGGATCGGGGATGCGCCAGGGTTCGGAGCTGTTGGCGAGGTAGCCGTCCATGAGCACAGCCACCGGGCTCATGGAGCGAACGGCCAGCCGGTAGGCCTCGATGACGGTGTCGAAGCAATCGGCCGGGGAGGAGGCGGCCAGCACGGGCATGGGGCTTTCGCCATTGCGCCCGAACATGATCTGCAACAGGTCCGACTGCTCCACCTTGGTGGGGAGGCCGGTGCTGGGGCCGCCGCGCTGCACATCGATGATGACCATGGGCAGCTCCAGCATCACGGCCAGGTTCATGGCCTCGCTCTTGAGCGCGATGCCAGGACCGCTGGTGCCGGTGACGGCCATGGCGCCAGCGAAGGCCGCGCCCACGGTCGCGCCCATGGCCGCGATCTCATCCTCGGCCTGGAAGGTGATGACGTCGAAGTTGCGCAGGGGGGCCAGGTTGTGCAAGATGTCGCTGGCCGGCGTGATGGGGTATGCTCCGTAGAAAAGGGGTTTGTTGGCCTTGCGGGCCGCGGTCACCAGGCCGATGGCCGCGGCTTCGCTGCCCGAGATCTTGCGATACGTGCCGGGGGGCAGCTTCGCCGGCTTGATGCGGAACCGGGTCTGGAAGATCTCCGCGGTCTCGCCGTAGAAGTAGCCCGCCTGCAGGGCCTTGATATTGGCCTCGGCCACCGCGGGATTGCGCCTCCCAAACTTTTTCTTCACCCACTCGATGGAGGGCTCCAGAGGTCGATCAAACATCCAATAAATGAGGCCCAGGGCGAAGAAGTTCTTGCTGCGGTCGACACTCTTTTTGTCTAACCCCTCGACGTCCTGCACCGCGTTGCGGTTGAGCATGGTGATGGGAACGGTGATGACCTGGAACTGATTGAGGGAGCCGTCCTCCAGGGGGTTGCTTTCGTAGCCCGCTTTTTTGAGATTGCCGGGGGTGAAGGCGTCGGTGTTCACAATGATGATGGCGCCAGGCTCCAGATCAGGCAGGCTCACCTTGAGCGCGGCCGGGTTCATGGCCACCAGCACATGGGGCGAATCGCCAGGCGTCCAGATATCGCGCTCGGCCAGGTGCACCTGGAAACCGCTGACGCCGCCCAGCGTGCCAGCGGGGGCCCGGATCTCGGCGGGATAATCGGGAAAGGTGCTGATGTCGTTACCGACGATGGCGGCGGTGTTGGTGAACTGACTGCCCGTGAGCTGCATGCCGTCGCCCGAGTCGCCCGCGAAACGAATGACGACGTCCTCCAGCTCCTTGATGGGCGCTTGTTTTTGTGCGGTCATTGCATCTTTTCTCCTTATATTTGTCCGATGTCCGCTGTCCAATGTCCAACGCCAGGGGATCTGACCTCAGACCTCGGACCTCAGATCGTTGGGATCATCCGCCATGACGACGCCGGGAGAACCGACGGGGATAGACGGGGTAGCTGTCGAGGGTGATGTCGGGGAATTGCTCCGCCAGGAAATCCAACACGGAAAAATGGGTGAAATTTCCGACCACCGAGCCGTCATCCTCCACGATGGGCACGTTGCGGATGTGGTGACGGGCCATCAGGGCCAGCGCGTCCGCGGCTGTCGCCGCCTTGGACAGGGTGAACGGGTCAGGGGTCATGAATTGGGTGATTGGCTTGCCCAACGCTTCCCCGTTATCGGCCACCTTCATCAACACATCCCGATCGGTGAAAATGCCCGTCAGTTTGCCATCCTGCAAGACCAACGCATTACGACAATGGGTCGCTTGCATCTGCGAAAGCGCATCGCGAACCGATGTGCCCACATCCACCGTACAATAATCAGATAAATCCATTTCGGTCACGGACTCTTGTTTGCGACCAGCTAAGAGGTCCATAGGCG
>DUEQ01000503.1 GCA_011192085.1 Caldilineae bacterium | reverse complement strand
ATACTGATGACGGAATACTGATCACCCACCATCCCCACCCGGGGGGCTTATGCTACTACGAACCAAACTCTTCGGAAAAACCTACGAATTCGGCAGCATCAAAGAGCTGCTGGCCAAAGCCAACGAAGAGAAGTCGGGGGATCGGCAGGCGGGGATTGCAGCCAACAGCGTGACCGAACGGGTTGCAGCCAAATTTGTGTTGGCCGAGACGCCTCTGTGGGTCTTGCGGGAGAATCCCGCTGTGCCCTATGAGGAGGATGAAGTGACGCGGGTCATTCAAGATCAGGTCAACGAGACCATTTACAACGAGATCAAAGATTGGACGGTGGGCGAATTCCGGGAATGGATCCTGGATGACAACACGACTTCCGAGATGATCCGACGGGTGAGCAATGGGCTCACCGCGGAGATGGTGGCCGCGGTGACCAAGCTCATGTCGAACATGGACTTGATCTACGGGGCCAGCAAGATTCGCGTCACCGCCCACTGCGCCAACACCATTGGCCTGCCCGGCACCCTGGCCTCCCGCAACCAGCCCAACCATCCCACCGACTCGGTGGAAGGCATTCGCGCCACCATTTACGAGGGCCTGAGCTACGGCTCGGGCGATAGCGTCATTGGCATCAACCCGGTGGACGATTCCCTGGGCAGCGTCATGCGCCTGCTGGACATGACCTACGACGTCATCCAGAGGTGGGAGATCCCCACCCAGAACTGCGTGCTGGCCCATGTGACCACCCAGATGGAGGCGATGAAGCGGGGCGCGCCCGTGGGCATGGTCTTCCAGAGTCTAGCTGGATCCCAGAAGGGCAATGAATCCTTCGGCATCGACGTGGGCATGCTGGACGAAGCCTATGAGATGGCGAAGAAATACGCCTGGACTGCGGGCCCGAATTACATGTACTTCGAAACAGGCCAGGGTTCCGAGCTTTCCGCGGACGCGCATCACGGCGCGGACCAGCTGGTGATGGAGGCCCGCTGCTATGGCCTGGCCAAGCGCTATCATCCCTTCCAGGTGAATACGGTCGTGGGCTTCATCGGCCCGGAATACCTTTACGATTCGGTCCAGATCACCCGCGCGGGCCTGGAAGATCACTTCATGGGCAAGGTCTACGGCATCCCCATGGGCGTGGACGCGTGCTACACCAATCACGCCCGGGCCACCCAGAACGACATCGAGAACCTGGCCGTGCTGCTCACCTCGGCCGGGTGCAATTACTTCATGGGCGTGCCCCTGGGTGATGACGTCATGCTCAGCTATCAGTGCACCAGCTTTCACGATGCCGCCAGTCTGCGCCAACTGTTGGGGCTGCGCCCCCTGCCCGAATTCGAGGCCTGGATGGAATCTCTGGGCTTGATGAAGGACGGCAAGCTCACGGACAAGGCCGGCGACGCATCCCTCTTCTTGCAGAAATAAGGGAGGCGGACCCATGGATCAGAACCAAATCGAAGCCATCGTTCAGGCGGTTTTGAACGAATTGAAGAAAAAGGAAGCCCCGGCAGCTCCCGCCGCCTCCGCGCCCGCGCCGGCCAGGCCTCAGGGGCGCAAAACCGACGCCCTGATCATCGACCTGCCCGATCCCACCGCTCCGGAGCGTCGCAACGCCATCGGCGTGAAGAACCCTATGGACCTGGAGGGTCTGCACAATCTCAAATCCACCACGCCCGCGCGCATTGGCGCAGGCCGGGCCGGTCCTCGGCCTCGCACCGTATCCTGGCTGCTTTTCCAGGCGGATCATGGCGTCACCCAGGATGCCATCTATGGCGAGGTCAAGCAAGCGGTGTTGGACCAGTTCGGCCTCTTCACGGTGCAGACCATGGTCAAGGATAAGGAGGAGTATCTGCTTCGGCCCGACCTGGGGCGCAAGCTCACGCCCGAGGCCAAGATGCTCATCGACCAGAAATGCGTGAAGAAGCCTCAGGTGCAGATCGTGGTGGGCGACGGGCTGAGCGCCGCGGCCATCAACAACAACTTGCCCCACATCTTCCCCGTCATCCAACAGGGGCTGGAGGCGTCCAACATCAGCATGGGCACGCCCTTCTTCATCAAATTCGCGCGGGTGGGCGTCATCAACGATGTGAACACCGTCATTGGCGCGGATGTCGTGGTCATCCTCATCGGCGAGCGCCCGGGCCTGGGCGTGGCCGATGCCATGAGCGCGTATATGGGCTGGCGGCCCGGTCCCGGCAAGAGCGACGCCCAGCGCGACGTCATCTGCATGATCACCAACAACGGCGGCCTCAATCCCCTGGAGGCGGGCGCGTACGTGGTCGAACTCATCAAGAAGATCTTGAAACATCAGGCCAGCGGCGTGGAACTGAAGCTGAAGACTCAGGAAGAGATCACCGAAAACCCATCTTCCGATGTGTTGTAAATGGCCGATGATCAATGGCAACTCACGGAATACTGAAAAACTGGTCACGGACCAATCGCCTCCCCCGAGGCGTCCACCTGAAGGAGAACCCCTATGGCCGTTCTTGACCCCATCAAACCCACTATCCTGGCCGCCCGGCTCATCCCCAACGTGCATCCCGATTTCGCGGCCAAATTGGAACTGAAGCCGCATCATCGTAGCCTGGCCCTCATCACCTGCGACATCGATGACTCGCTGTATGTGGCCCTGGACGAAGCCACCAAGAAGGCCGATGTAGAAGTGGTGTACGCACACAGCTTCTACGCGGGCTCGGCCCACGCGTCCGGCCCCCTTTCGGGCGAGATCATCGGCATCCTGGCCGGGCCCAATCCGGCCGAGGCCCGCGCGGGTATGGACGCGGCCATCGCCTACGCGGAGGAGAAGGCCTGGTTCTACGCCGCGGATGACCAGGGCGAGATCGCGTTCTTCCCTCACACCATCTCCCGCTCCGGCAGCTACCTCAGCAAGGAGGCGGGCGTGCCCGAGGGCGCGCCCCTGGCCTACCTCATCGCGCCTCCCATCGAGGCCACCTACGCCATCGACGCCGCGCTCAAGGCCGCGGAGGTGACCATGCGCCTGTGGTGGGCCCCGCCCTCGGAGACCAACTTCGCGGGCGCGCTCCTCTCCGGCTCCCAAAGCGCCTGCCGCGCGGCCTGCTCCGCCTTCCAGGACGCGGTGCTGGACGTGGCCCGCAGCCCGAAGAAGTATACGTAAAGCGAAAAATGTCAAACGTCATGGGTTCGCCTCGAAATGTTTGTCGTAAAGACATGGGTTGACGTTTGACGAATGGAATCTCCTTTCATATGTGAATAGCGCAGACATTTGCAGTCTCCAGGAAGCTATCTATGATCGATAACTACGACCTCGACCTCCGATCCATGCAGGAGGCCCGCAGGCTGGCCATCGCGGCCAAAGAAGCTCAGCGGGAATTCTTCCACGCCACCCAGGCCGAGGTGGACCGCATCGTGGAGGCCATGGCTCAGGCTGCGTATGAGAACGCGGAGTATCTGGGCAGGCTGGCCCACGAAGAGACCGGCTTCGGCGCGCCCTTGCACAAAAAGGTCAAGAACGAATTCGCGGCCCGCCGCGTCTGGGAATCCATCAAGGATGTGAAGACCGTGGGCCTGATCCGTGAGGATCAAGCGAACAAGATATTGGAATTCGCCTGGCCTGTAGGCGTCATCGCCGGCCTCACACCTTCCACTAATCCCACCTCGACAGTCATCTTCAAAGTTCTCATCGCGGTCAAAGCCCGCAATGGCATTGTCATCGCCCCTCATCCCTCAGCCAAGGAATCCTCGCTGGAAACCCTGCGCATCATGGCCCAAGCGGGCGAGGCCGCGGGGATGCCGCCTGGCCTCATCAGTTGCATGACCAACGTCACCCTGCCCGGCACCCAGGAACTGATGAAGCATTGGGCTGTGGACATGATCCTGGCCACCGGCGGCGCGGGCATGGTCAAGGCCGCGCACAGCGTGGGCAAGCCTGCCATCGGCGTGGGGCCGGGCAACGCGCCGGTCTGGGTGGACCGCAGTGCAGATGTGAAGAAAGCCGCGTGGGACATTGTCAACAGCAAGGCCTTCGATTGCTCCGTTATCTGCGCCACCGAACAGTCAGTCATCGCCGACCGTCCCATTGCCGCGGAATTGCGCGCGGAGATGGAGAAAAATGGCGCGTACTGGCTGGATTCCTCCCAAAAGGAGGCCATCGCCCAGCTTCTCTTCAAACCCAATGGCGCCATCAACGCGCGCGCGGTGGGCAAAACTCCCCAGGTCCTGGCCAAGATGGCCGGGATCGACGTCCCCGCCTGGGCTCGCATTTTGGTCGCGGACCTGGATAAAGTCGGACCGGAGGAGCCCCTCAGCCGGGAGAAGCTCACCACGGTGCTAGGATTCTATGTGGAAGAGGACTGGCACAAGGGCTGTGAGCGGGCCATCCAGCTCATCAAATTCGGCGGCGAGGGCCATTCCATGGTCGTCCACGCCCGGGATGAGGAGGTCATCCGCGCTTTCGGTGCGGAAAAACCGGTCTTCCGCCTCTCCATCAACACCTGGGGCACTTTGGGCGCGATCGGCGGCACCACCAATCTCACTCCCTCCATGACTCTGGCCCCCGGCGGTCTGGGCGGCGCAGTCCTGGCCGATAATATCAGCGTCCATCACGTGATGAACATGAAACGGGTGGCTTATGAGACCGCGCCTCCTCCCCCCGAGGCCACCACGCTGGCTCCGGGCGTGGAGCCCAAGCCGGGCCAGACCGCCACACCTAGCCCCGCGCCTACGCCCGCCGGCGACGTGGACATCGAAGCCATCGTTCGCCGCGTCCTGCAAGAACTGGGCGTGAACAGCTAACCGATTGCTGAACACTGCATACGGATAACTGAACCGAAATGGCCCAATGCAAAGCAATTACGAAAAACGGCACCCGGTGCAGGCGCAAGGCGCTCCCCGGTTCGGATTACTGCGCCATTCATGCTAAACTGGCCCAGGCGCAGCTGGAGCCCCCGGCTGACCCCGAGGCCCAGACGCCTCCTGCGCCCAAGCCTGAACCCAAACCGTCATCTCCCCCCGAGGCCGCGACGGCCCCCGGGGATCCACCTTCCATCGTCAACCTTCCACCCGAGCCCAAGGCGGCCCTCCCGCCCGCGGCTCCCCCATCTCAATCCACTCAACAAGAGGAACAAAAAATGGCAGACATCAACATGATCGCTCTCGGCATGGTCGAAACCAAAGGTCTGGTTGGCGCCATCGAGGCCGCCGACGCCATGGTCAAAGCCGCCAACGTCAAACTCATCGGCAAGGAAAAGATCGGCGCCGGCTATGTCACCGTCATGGTGCGTGGCGACGTGGGCGCGGTGAAAGCCGCCACGGACGCGGGTGCGGCCGCGGCTCAGCGCGTGGGCGAACTCGTCAGCGTCCATGTCATCCCTCGCCCGCACAACGACGTGGAAGCGATCCTGCCCTCGCTGGAGGAATAAGGCTGCTTTGAAGATAACATTGGCCTGACTTACGAAAAACGTCTCGACGACAACGTTGGCCGAGGCTGCTGTCGCCGTAATGCGTAAATCACCAGTAGCTATGCAGGTCCGCTCGTCGACGCCCATTTCGTTACAGCGCATGATCACTGCTCACGGATTTCGTCAAACGGCAAGTGTCAAACGTCATGATAGCTTTCGCAACAAGAGATGACGTTTGATGTATTATGCTTGACGCCGAACGTCATCATGTCGGATGACGCCAAAGCCTGCAGTGGAAGACCTGTATAAGTTACCAACGTCAAGTCATTACGCATCACGCATGACGAAATCGGCTTGTGGCGCGAAACCGGCTAACGGTCGTGGAGCAAGTGAACGCGTTCACCTATGAAACAACTCTTCACCGCCGAGATCATCGAGCGGCTGGTGCATGAGGATGGCCAGACCGCGCTGGTCCTGGGACAGGATGACATTGTCACGCCCCTGGCCCGGGACCGCGCGCGTGAGCTGGGGCTGACCCTCGTCTATCCCGGCGACGAGGATAGCGCCATCCCGCCCTGGAGCGCGGCCCATCACAGCCCCGCGCCCGAACGCGCGGCGCCTTCGGCGTCTGAATCAGAGGCGGAGGCCGGGGTTGAGAATCTGGAGGCCAAGATCCGGGCCGCGGTGGTCAAGGTGTTGGGGCTCAGCGAGCCCGCCCCGCCCCCGCGGGCGCAACCCCGGCCAACCCATGTCGATGGCCGCACCGTGCGCCTGGCCCCCTTCCCCTTCGACATTGGGCGGCCCGAGATGGATGTGCGCCTGGCTGATGTCATCACGTCTGACCATGGCTCGCCCATGGCCGCAGGGTTCATGACCCTGCACAAAGGCCAGTTCCCCTGGCATCTGGATTACGATGAGATCGAATACGTCATCGAAGGCGAGCTGCACATCATCACCGACCAGGGAACCATCGTGGGCCTGCCCGGCGACGTCATCTTCATCCCCAAAGGCAGCGCCATCCAGTTCGCCACCCCGAGCTGGGCCAAATTCCTCTACGTCACCTACCCTGCCGACTGGGCTTGATCCCCTCCCATCACCCTATGACCATTGGCCATTGACCATTGGCCATTCCCCCTTCCTGCTCCCTCCCCATCATGCCCGTCATCACCGAAGTCGAACTCCGGGATCGCATTCGTCGTCCTCGACGGGGATTGAAGGTCACCGTGCCCCCCGGCGTCCGATTCTCCCCTTCGGCCCGGGATTTCATCGCGCAGTGGGGGTTGGAGATCGTGGAGGAGCGCCAGGAGCCCCAACCTCCAGCACCTGAGCCGACCCCGGGCGCGGGTGGGCAGCGCCCGGCCTGGGACAAGCCCGCGAGCTTTCCCGTGCAATTCAGCGGCGAACGGCCCCGCTGCCCAGTCTGCGGTCAGCCTGTCCACGACAAACCGGAGCATATGACCCAACTGGACGCGACGCACTTCGCGCCCAAGAACATCCCGCGCCTTCGCTTTCGGGGGAAGATGGATTCGGTGCAAGGGCTGATGCAGCTCATCGCAGCCCGAGCCCGCTCCTGGCGACTCACCGACCTGGCCGGGCATCTCGACACCCTGGCCGCATACTGTCGGGAGATCGTCAGCGCCGAGTACAACGATCGGGAGGTCGCGCCCATCGAGGTGGCGGGCCTGGATGAAGCCGCGCTGCGGGAGGCCACCCATCACCCCCAGAAAGTCCTGGGCATCCCCCACCTTACGCCCGGCCCAGATGATCATGAGATCCTGCACTGGCTCAATTACCTCCGGGCCCAGGTGCGGGAGGCCGAGCTGGGCGCGCTGGACGCATTCGCGCCCCCGCCCATGTACGAACCCACTCGCCCCGATCTCATCCGAGCCTTGAACCGCCTCAGCAGCGCCGTCTACTATCTGGAATTGCTCTACAAAGCGGGCCAGTTCGACTGGCGCGTGCCCTAACCCCCCTCGACCAACACCGTGTCCCCTACCTTCCTCACCGCCGCTGATATCGACAATTTGGTCCGCGAGGGCAAGCGCACCCTGATCCTGAAGCCGGACGTGCGGCTCACTCCCCTGGCCTGGGATCGCGTGCGGGAGTTGGGCGTGGAACTGTGGTCGGATGAACCCGGCGGTCCCCGCACTCCGCCCGGCTACACCTATCCCCCCGCATCCGAGGCCCACGCAGCCTTCATGCAAGGCCTGCGCGATTTCCGCCGCCTGGTCTCCCCCGCGCCCGCGCTGGCCCGCCTGGTGGATGACATGATCGCGGCCGCGGCGGGCGGGCCTTCGGTGCAACTGCCCCCGCGCTTGCAATTGGCCATGCATGGCTTCTCACCCACTAAGCGCCAGCAGCTCCTCGATCCTTTACAGATTCTCATCCTCTGGTCGCCGCGGCTCTTCGGGCCACACACCCCCCATCGCCGCTACGACATCCTCTGGGCCCTGACCGAACTGCAACGATGCCTATCGACGCCATCCTGAAAGCCGCGGACGCGGCCATGACTCGCCAACGCGTCGGCCCGGTGCAAGGCCCCCTTCATGTGGGGGTGGACTTGGGCACCGCGTACACCGTCCTCATCGTGTTGGACCGCGTCATGCACCCCGTGGCGGGCGCGTATCAATTCGCTCAGGTCGTGCGCGATGGCGTTGTGGTCGATTTCATGGGCGCCATCGACCTGGTACGCAAGCTCAAGGCCGATGTGGAAGCCCGCCTAAGCGTGGAGCTCACCTCCGCGGCCAGCGCCTATCCGCCCGGCGTGCCCCTGACCGAGGTGCGGGCGGTGCAATACGTGCTGGAGGGCGCGGGCCTGGACTGCACCCGACTCATCGACGAGCCCACCGCGGCCAACGCCCTGCTGGGCGTGCAGCAGGGCGCGGTGGTGGATGTGGGCGGCGGCAGCACGGGCATCGCGGTCATCGAAAAGGGCCAGGTGGTCTACACCGCGGATGAACCCACGGGCGGCACGCACTTCACCCTGGTCATTGCCGGCGCAAAGGGCATTCCCTTCGAACAGGCCGAAGCCCTCAAGCTTGATCCCGCGGCTCAAACCTCCCTCTTCCCCCTGGTCAAACCGGTTATGGAAAAGGTCGCCACCATCGTGCAGCGACATCTGGCCGGTTTTCAGGTGGAGGAGATCACCCTGGTGGGGGGCGCGGTGGCCTTCCCCGGTTTCACTGACATCGTGGCTGACGTCACCGGCATCCCCGCGGTCGCGCCTTCCCGACCTCTTTTCGTCACGCCCATCGGCATCGCCATGCTCCACGAGGATTGATCATGTCTGAACACTTTCAGCTTCGCACCTATTGTTATCTCGACCGCATGCAGCCCCAGTTCGCGGCCTTCATTGGCACGATTACCCTGGGCGATCTGGTGGTGGAGGGTATGGCCGCGCTTTACATCGAAATGTCGCCCGGCAATTGGGTGTTTCGCATGATCGACGTGGCCGTGAAAGGCGCGGATGTGCGGCCCGGAGCCCAGATCGTGGAGCGGGAGTTCGGCATGTTCGAAGTCCACTCCTTCTCCCAGGCCGATGTGCTGCGCGCAGGCGAGATTGTGCTCGACCGTCTGGGCTTGCGAATCGAAGACCGAGTGAAGCCCAAGATTGCGTCCGTCCAGGTCATCACCAACGTGGACGCATACCAGGCCCAGCTGGTGAACCGCACCATCCGCGGGATGATGCTGGTGCCTGGTCAGACCATGCTCGTGCTGGAGCTGGCCCCCGCGGCTTACATCAACCTGGCGGCCAACGAAGCGGAGAAAGCCGCTCCTATTCATCTAATGCACGTCAGCGGCGTGGGGCGGTTCGGGCGCATGTGGCTGGCCGGAACCGAGGCGGATATCATCGCAGCCCGCGACGCGGCCATCGCCGCCATCGAAGCCATCGAGGGGAAGGATGAAGATTAGGGATGAAAGATTAAAGAATAAAGAACGGTTCTTGCACTTTAATCATCAATCATGAACCACCTCACCCATCATGGTCCGATATCTAACCGAGCAAGACATTTTGGATGCCGCGAGTCGTGACAGGCGGATCGTGCTGGAGCCGGGCGCGCGGTTGACGCCCCTGGCCCAGGACGCAGCCCGGCAGTTGGGCTTGGAGATCGTCTGGGCCCAGGATGACGCGGCAGGGACAGCCGCGCCCGCATCCGAGGACGCGGAGCCTGAGCCCGACCTGCGCGCGATCATCCGGGCCGCGGTCATCGCCCGGCTGGGCGCGGAGCCCGATGGTCTGGACGCGATCCTTGCGGGCGTCTTGGATGGCTTGGAGGGATTGGACTGATGGTGTTCGGACGGGTCATCGGCTCCGCGGTGGCGACTCGGAAATATCCGGGCTTGGAAGGGGCCAAACTCCTGGTGGTGCAACAGCTCAACAAGGCATTGCAGCCCGTGGGTCGGCCTGCGATCGCCGTGGACATGGCCCAGGCGGGCGTGGGCGACATCGTGCTCATGGCCCGCAAGCGCGAAGCAGCGGTAGCTTACTACGTTCCCGACATGCCCCTCGACCTGGCCGTCATCGCCATCGTCGACCGGGTCGATCTCGCCCAGCGCGACCTCGATTTCCAGCTCAACGAAGGCTACAATTCCTTCTGAAAAGACTCCGAATCTCCATGCTCATCGCCCGCGTCGTCGGATCGGTGGTCTCCACCGTCAAACATCCCTCCATTCGCAACCACAAGCTGCTGATCGTGCAACCCATGCACGCAGCAGGGCAGGAGGACCCGCGCGATTTCGTGGCGCTCGATGTCGCTCACGCCGGGATCGGGGACGTCGTGTTGGTGAATCAGGAAGGTGGCGGGGCGCGGGAAGTGTTGAACGATCCTGATGCGCCCGTCATCTCCCTCATCGTGGGCGTGATCGATTCAGTGGAGCTGCAAACCGATCAGGGCTGATCCGCAGGGCCCTCATCCTCCAGAGCATCCTCGACGGTCTCCGGCTCGATGACTTCGAGATCGCGATGGGAGGGGGGCGCGGATGTCGAGGGGATGATCGTCCGGGCGGGCTCCGATTCGTCCTCCTCCGCGGGCAGGGTGGGCTGAGAGCGCACAGATTCGATATCCACTGCGGGGCTGGCTTGACCGTCGGAGAAAACGCGGGCGATGAGGACGAGGCCAACGATCATCAGCAAGCCGGGCCAGAGCAACAGTAAAAGTTGACTCTGGCCGCTGGTGAAGGTGATGGCCGCGAAAATGGCCAGCACGCCCGCCAGGATCAGCGCCCAGGCCAGTCGCCCGCGATCACCCCCAAACAGCCATACAAAGAAAAAGCTACCGGCAAAACCTCCGAACAGGAGCGCTCCCAATAACCTCTCACTGCCTTCGGGCACACCAAGCCCCAAACCTAATAAGGCAATGAGCAGAATGGTTTCCGCTTGCAACAAAGCCCACCATCGTTCCCGTCGATTTTGTAAAAAGACGACCAAAAACCCCAGGGCAATGCCGCCCAGGAAGAGCGCGCCCAGCCATTCGGTCTGGATGGTCTCCAGCGTGGCGAGATAAACGATGCCGCCCAGGGCGAGGAAACTGAAGCCAGGAATGACATAAAACCATTGTTCGCGCTGGATGAACAAGGCCAGGAGGAAGGTCGCGCCCATGACGGCCAGCAACGCCGCCACCACATAGGCGGTGATGAGCTTGTAATCGTCCAGCGCGCCGAAATTATAGGCCAGCGCGGCTGCGCCGAGGATGATCATCAGCAGGCCCCAGAGGGCGGTGGTCATACGGGATCTTGTCATGATGAGAGACGAGAGGATGGGGATTAGGATTGGGGATTGGCGGGCGCTTCGTGGAGGCGGAGCATGGTGATAAAGGCCAACAGCATGAAGAAGGCGCTAAAAAGCCAGATCATGGCGTGGTTGGTCAGATCGATCAGGGTTCCAGCCAGGATGGGACCCGAGATGGCAGCCAGGGAGGATGCGAAATAATAGAGCCCGGTGTACGCGCCGATGCGCTCCTCGCCCCCCACATCATACACGATGGGCAGGGAATTGATATTCACCAGGGCCCAGAACGCGCCCATCGCGGCCAACAGCCCCAACATGAGTCTGGCGTCCCGGATGAAGAAGCCGATGACCAATCCGACCAACATGCCACCCAACCCTGCCAGGATGGTGCGCTTGCGCCCAAATTTGGTGGCGATGAAACCGCTGGGGATGGCGAAGAGGATGAGCATGGCCGCGAACGCGGTCAGCATCTGCGTGCCTGTGCCTGGGTCCACGCCCAACACATTGCGGGCGTAGATGGTGAAAAAGGCCTCCATGGCATTCCAGCCCATGAACCAGAGTAGGATGGCCAGCAGGATCGTCACGCCCCGGCGGTCGCTATCCTCCCAGACCTCTTTCAAGTTCTGGATCAGCCCCGCGGAATCCTGCGCGGGCGCCGCTTCCGCCTCCTCGGGCTCGTGCACAAAAGCCAACACGATAAGCATGGCAATGAGCATGACCCCTGCGCCCACGATGAAAGGCAAGGGCGCGCCCATCTTGTAGAGCGCGCCGCCGCCAAGCAGGGCCACGGCCGCGCCCACGCCTCCCATGAAATTGATCACGCCGTTGGCCTTGCTGCGTTGTTCGGAGGGGAAGAGGTCGCCCAGGAAGGCCACCGTGGGCGAACGGAACAAGGCCATGCCGATGTTGGTTCCCAGGATGGCCAGGGCGATGAGGAGAAAATGCTCCCTCACGAAGGGGATGAGGATGAAGAACACCGCGGCCAGGGGCGCGCCCAGCATGATCCAGGGCTTGCGCCGCCCGAACCGGGTCCATGTCCGATCACTCTTCTCACCCACCCAGGGCTGCAAAAACATATTGAGGATGTTATCCCAGGTCATGATAAAGCCGATGACGCCCGCGGCTAGGCCCAAATCCTCCAGCATGGGCGGGATCAGCGAGTTGAAAATGGGCCAGACGATGGAAATGCCGAAGAAACCGAATCCCACCACAAAGGTGTAGCCCCAATTCATCTTGGCGGGCCTGGATGATGAAGCCATGATGACGCCTCCTTTGGCAACGATGAAAAAGGGAAGGGGATGTATAATCAGAACGTCACAATCATACACCATTCAGATGAATTGACCAACTGCCCATGCCTTCCCTCGATTACGACCGCGTGGCCGCGGACTATCATCGCCGCTACGCCCAAAGCCCCATGCCCAGCGTGGCCCAGGCCCTCGATGCGTTGGCCGACGCGCTGGCCGCGACCCGCATTCTGGAAGTGGGCTGCGGGTCAGGACGATGGCTGGAGGCTCTCGCCCGCCCGGATCGCTGGCTGACGGGGCTGGACCCGTCGCGGGGGATGCTGAACCAGGCCCGGTCCAGGCTTCCCGCCATCCCCCTCATTCAAGCTACGGGCGAGCGCCTTCCCCTGGCCCCAGCCAGCTTCGACCTGATCATCCTGGTCCATGTCCTCCATCATCTGGCGGATCCCGGGCGCTTTTGGCGCGCGGCCCGCCGCACGCTGGCCTCCGACGGCGCGATCGCTGTCGTAGGCGCGAACCCCGTCGCGCCCGGCAGCGCCTGGTACATTTACGATTATTTCGAAGGCGTACGGGCCTTGGATGAAGCTCGCTTCCCCCCTTGGGAGCAGGTGGAAGCGTGGATGCGGGACGCGGGTTTTGGGCGCGTCGAAGGTCGCGTCATCCATGTGGTGGATGCGATCTTCGCGGGGGAAGAGGTTTTCGGTGACGCCTTTCTGGCAAAAAATGCGACATCGCAATTGGCGATGTTGTCGGAGGAAGCGTATCGGGCGGGGATCGAGCGCATGCGGGCCGCGATCGCGGCAGACCCCCACATCATCTTCCGAACCCATCTGGAGATGGTGATGATGACAGGCCGGGCGTAAGGGGAGAGCGCCACGCTTTCAGCAGTTCGCGTACATAGGTGATGACATCCGCCTGCCGCCAATTGGGATCGCTGAGCACGGCCAGCTCCACGACCATGGCAGCGGCGCCCGCGGCGCGGTACGCGGGCAGCGAGGCGATCTCAAAATCGACGCCGGGCAGAAAGTGCACCTCAGGATGGGCCTGGCGCAGCTCGCGTAGGTGGTCGGGGCCCAGGATGTCGGCGGGGAAGAGAAATTGGGTGGTCAGGCCCGCTTCGCGGGCAAGCGCGACCTCGGCCCGCGAGAAAACGCCCGGAATGTAGAGCAGATCCAGGTCCCGCGCTTGCTTCCAGGCTTGGGGTCGCAACTGTGATGCCAGCACGAAGCCCGCGCCCGCCTCCGCCGCGGCCAGCACATCCTCCGCCGTTTCCACATGGCTCATCCCCACCAGCATCCGTCCATCCGTGCGCTCGATGAGCTCGCGCACCCCGTCTAGCGCCTGGGGATGATCGAAGACCACGACCGCGGTCAGCGCGGGGGCGCAGGCTAACGCGTCCGCGATCTCGATCAGCGCGTCCCAGCCTTCCCAGGCGTGGAGCTGGATAATGATCTCAGCGTCGAGCAGCCAGGATCGGGTCTGTTGCGGTGGGATGACTGGGGGCGGTAGAGGCATTTGAATTCGACGGGGATTGCCATTACAATGACGTCAGGCGAACCAACCTCCTCTCCTCCCGAGGCGATATGGCGCATCCCTTTCTGGGGCTCTCATCCCGCCAACGTCATCATCTCTTCTGGCTGACCCTGGGCCTGACCGTGCTGGCCATGGCGGTCTTGCAGATCATCGACGCGCCGCTGAAAACCGCGGCCGCACCCCTGGGCGTGGTCTCCTTCGCGCTGGCGGGAACGTCCGCCCGCGCGACCGCCATCCTCCAGAGCTGGGACGCTCACGCCCGTCTGCACGCCGCATTTAGCCTTGGGTTCGACTATCTTTTCATGCTGGCCTATGCGTCGGCCATCGCCCTGGCCGCCCTGTGGGTGGGCGAGGGCGATGGGGCGCGCCTGGGGCGCCTGGKGGAGGCTCGGGGGGAGGTTCGGGGGGCGGCTCCGGCTCAGACACATCGCCCGATTTCGCCATCTCCCAGGCCGCGTAGGCGTCCACCCGGCCCGCGCCCTGGCTGTTCATGTTCTCTATCAGGTCGATGGCTGTGGATTTCAGCGCTTCCTTCACCTGCCGGGGCGTGAGGGAGGGGTTGGCCGCCAGGAGCAGGGCCACGACGCCCGACGCGTGGGGCGTGGCCATGCTCGTGCCCGAGAGCGACGTGTAATACGCATCGATCTGGCCGCCGCCCAGGGAAGCGCCCTTGGCCCGAGCTGCGATGATGTTCACGCCCGGAAGCACCACATCGGGCTTCACCCGACCGTCGGAGGTAGGGCCGCGCGAGGAGAAGCTCGCCACCTGGTCGTCATCGGTGCTGGCCCCGATGGTGATCACCTCCCGGGCGCAGCCGGGCGCGCCCACCGTGCGGGGCATGGGCCCGCTGTTCCCTGCGGCCACGACCACGACCACGCCCTTGCCCGCGGCCGCGTCGCACGCCTCGGAGAGCGCGTCCGTGCCGTCGCAGTTCATATCGCTGCCCAGGCTCAAGTTCACCACCTGGGCCTGCTGCGCCACTGCCCAATCCAGCCCCGCCATGACATCGCTCATGCGCCCGCGGCCCTGATCATCCAGCACTTTGGCGATGAAGAGATCGGCTTTGGGCGCCACCCCGCGATATTTGCCGTTGCTGGCCGCGCCCGAACCGGCGATGATGCTGGCCACGTGGGTGCCGTGGCCGTTGCCATCCTGTGCGGTTCCCTTGCCCGAAAAATCGGCGTTCTTGCGCACCCGATCCTTCAAATCGGGATGCTCCATATCGCAGCCCGTATCCAGGATCGCGACCCGCACGCCCGCGCCCTCGTCACCCTCCGCCCACACCGCGTTGGCCCGAATGTGGGGAACAGAGACGTCCAGCAGGGCGTGGACGGGCATATCGTACCAGATGCGCTCCACCTCGGGATCGTCAGCCAGACGGTCGATGGCTTCGGACGTGGCGTCGGTGGCGATGCAAGGCAGGAGCTGGATGGTGCGCCGGGCCTCCAGGCCCGTCTCGGCCGCGGCTGTCGCCAGGGTCAGGGCCGTGCGCGGGTTATAGCGGATGATGATGGGGATTTTCTGCGGCTCGGCCGCGGGTTCCGCCTGGGCTTGAGCCAGCGACAGGACCTCTCTCAGGTTGGGATGGATCTTTGGGCTGAACATGGGGGACCTTTCAGAATGCGCGGATATCCTGATCCGGTTCGATGCGCGTGACGTGGGGATGGTCGGACAGGGCCATCAGCGCCCGGCCTGACGCGTCCACCGCCAGGGAGGGGATCAAGGTGAGCCGACGCCGAACGCGGCAGCCCGCGTCCATCGCAGCCCGCTCCATCTCGGGCGAGAGCGTCTGCACGCGCACGATGGCCGCAATGGATTCATCCGGATGCGCTTGTAGATAGGACCAGAATGAAGGGGGGAATTTCGTGGGGGAAGGCATAGTGGGGGAAGCATTCAGTAATCAGTGGCGCGCGCAACCAGAACCGCGTTAGTCATGGAGGAGACGACCGCAGATGGGGCACGCGACCATCTCGCCCGCGTGCACTTGCTGCACCACCGACGTGGGCAGCGACGCGCCGCAGCCGCCGCAGTTGCGCCCGTTCAGCGGGGCCACAGCCAGTCCGCCCAGCTTCTTGCGCATGGCATCATAGCGTTTCAGGTCGGAGGCGGGAAGCTGTTTGGCAATGATCTCCCGTTTGGCTTTGAGCGCGCGGGCATGCGCCACAATGGCTTCCTGTGCCTTCTCCAATGCGGCGCGCTGGCTCATCCAGTCCGCCTTCTGGGCCTCGAAGGTCTCCCGCAGCCTTTGCAGCGTTTCCTGGCTTTGCTCCAGCGTCATCATGGCCTCTAGGGTCCGCTCCTCCAGGGTCTCCAGATGGCGCTTCAGGGATTCCACATGCTGCTGCAATGCGATCTGCTCTCGCGGGTCCTTGATGCGCCCGCTGTACAGTCGCGTTTCCTCCTCCTTGATCTTCGCCTGCTGCGCGGCGGCCGCYTCCTCCCRKTTTTTTCGCTCTTTCCGCCATCTTTCCACCTGCGCCTCAGCCGCTTTCACCTCGGCGGCCAGMTTCTTCAGCGCTTCGGGCGGGGCCATAGCCTCCTTGTTCTCAGCAAAGGTGCGCCTGTCTGCATCCAGCTCCAGRTCGATCTGTTGCAATGTCGCCAGCAGTTTGATGGTGTTCATAGGGGACGTTTTTGGGGAGTGGCGTGGGGGGAAAGGGAGCTGGATCGATTGTAGCACGGAAAGGAGGAAAAGCAAACGTTGGTGAATTGCTGGACGCGTTACCATATTTTGCAGCCGCCCGCGGCCCCCCTTCCATCTTGAAACGCCCCTCTTGGGGCGAACGGATTATCGAAAAACGGAGGGTTTATGGTAAAATATAAAGGTTATGCAGACGCTAATCGAAGCCGAAGAGAAACCCTTGGGCGTCATCGAATCGCTGCAACAAGGGTTCAATTTTCTCAATCGCCATCTGTGGTTGCTCCTCCCGCTTATCATCCTCGACATCGGCCTGTGGCTGGGGCCGCGTCTCTCCATCGCGCCGCTCATCCAGGGGGTCGAGAGCTTGTTGGCCGATCAGCCCGAGATGCCCGCGGATGTTGCAGCCAACTTCAACACGGCCATCGACACGCTGCAAGCCTTTGGCAGCGGCTACAATCTGCTTTCTCTGCTGGCGGGATTGCTCACCGGCATCCCCTCGCTGATGGCGCGGCTGGACATCCACGCCATCGGCTCACCCATCAGCCCCGTCATCCTGCTATCCGACTGGCATACCGTCCTTCTCCTGGTCGCCTCACTCATTCCCCTGGGCGTGCTCATCGGCAGCTATTGGCTGACTCTGATCGCTTTCTCTCTGGAAGGAAAACGCATCCGCTCGGCCGCGTTTCTGCGGCGCTGGGGCTGGGTGTGGCTTAACGTCAATCTCTACTTGCTGGCGCTGCTCTTCATCCTGGCGTTTTTCAGCGTGATGTTTGGCGTCATCGGCGCGTTCGCGCTGGTGTTTGGCGCGGCGGGCGCACTGTTCATCGCGGTGTTATGGATTTTCTTCATCGGCTTCAGCATCTGGTTGAGCATCAGCCTCTATTTCGTCGTCATCTCCGTCGCCATGGATGGCGTCAATCTGGCCCGGGCCGTGTGGCGCAGCCTGAATGTGGTGGGCCGCAACGCGGTCAGCACGTTGGGTTTTTTCATCCTCGCCCAAATGCTGATGGAGGGATTCGCCCGCATCTGGGCGCGGCTCAGCGTGTATGAATGGGGCGTGGCCTTGAGCATCCTGGGCAACGCGTACCTGGGCGCCGCCATCGTCACCGCGGCCTTCCTGTTCTATCAGTCTCGCTACCAACACTGGCGCAGAACCCGGGCGATGATCATGCTCAACCAGAGCGACGAGCACGCATAACCTCGGCGATTTTCACGCAGCCTATTTCCCGATTTCCCCTCCCACTCGATCCTATGGCCAAAAAGAAGCAAGAGAATAAAACTGCACAATACACTGCCGATCAAATTCAGGTGCTGGAAGGCCTGGAGGCGGTGCGCCGTCGTCCGGGCATGTACATCGGCGGCACTGACCAGGCCGCGCTCCACCACATGGTCTACGAGGTCGTGGACAATGCAGTGGATGAGGCCATGGCGGGCCGTTGTGACCAGATCGATGTGATCATCCACAAGGATGAGAGCATCTCGGTCATCGACAACGGTGCGGGCATCCCTGTGGGCATTCAGAAACAGACGGGCCTGCCCGCGCTCACCGTGGTCATGACCAAGCTGCACGCGGGCGGCAAGTTCGGCGGCGGCGGCTACAAAGTCTCGGGCGGCCTGCACGGCGTGGGCGTCAGCGCGGTGAATGCGCTCAGCGAGTGGTTTGTGTCCACAGTCAAGCGCGATGGCAAGATCTATCGCCAGCGCTTCGAGCGAGGCAAGCCGGTGACCGATGTCGAGGTCGTGGGCAAGACCGCGAAGAACGACACGGGCACGCATCAGCGCTTTCTGTTCGACAAGACCATTTTCGACGAAGGGATCGCGTATCATCACGAGACCCTGGTCAATCGCTTTCGCGAGATGGCTTTCCTCAACCGGGGTCTGCGCATTCGCCTGGTGGATGAACGCCCGGATGAGCCGCGGGAGATGAGTTTCTACTTCGAGGGCGGCGTCGCCTCCTTCGTGCGCTATCTCACCAAAAACCGCAACACGCTGCACAGTCCCGTCTATGTGGAGCGAAGGTACGAGGACGGCGCCCAGATCGAGGCCGCGATCCAGTACACCGATGGCTTCAGCGAGTCGGTGCACGCGTTCGCGAACACCATCAACACACCCGACGGCGGCACGCATCTCACGGGCCTGCGCAGCGCCATCACCCGCTGCATCAACGATTATGCCCGCAAGCAAGGCTTTCTCAAGGATAAGGACCCCAACTTCTCGGGCGATGACACCCGCGAGGGCCTCACCGCCATCATCAGCGTGAAGCTGGTGGACCCCCAATTCGAGAGCCAGACCAAGGTCAAGCTGCTGAACAATGAGGTGCGGAACCAGGTGGAATCCGCGGTGACCGAGGTGTTCAGCGAGTGGCTGGAGAGCAACCCGCGCGAGGCCCGCAAGATCATCGAGAAGTGCCTCACCAGCGCCCGGGCTCGGGCCGCGGCCCGCAAAGCCCGCGATCTGGTCATCCGCAAGAGCGCGCTGGAGAGCATGACCCTGCCTGGCAAGCTGGCCGATTGTTCGGAGCGGGACCCAGCCAAGTCGGAGCTGTACATCGTGGAGGGCGATTCCGCGGGCGGCTCCGCCAAACAGGGCCGCGATCGCCGCTTCCAGGCCATCCTACCACTTCGCGGCAAGATCTTGAACGTGGAGAAGGCCCGGCTGGACAAAGCCCTGGGCAACAAGGAGATCCAGGCGTTGATCACGGCCCTGGGCACGGGCATCGGTGATCAGTTCAACATCGACAACCTGCGTTACCACCACATTTTCATCATGACCGACGCGGATGTGGACGGCGCGCACATCCGCACCCTGCTGCTCACCTTCTTCTTCCGTTACATGGAGCCCCTGATCACCCACGGGCATCTCTACATCGCCCAACCGCCCCTCTATCTCATCTCCTCGGGCAAAGAGAAATTCTATGTTTACACCGAGGAGGAAAAGGAGCGCATTCTGCGGCGATTCAATGGCCGCAAGGTCAACGTGCAGCGATACAAAGGCCTGGGCGAGATGAACCCCGAGCAGCTCTGGGAGACGACCATGAATCCGGAGAAGCGCACGGCGCTCCAGGTCACCATTCAGGACGCAGCCGAGGCGGACCGCATCTTCTCCATGCTTATGGGCGACGAGGTGGCTCCCCGGCGGCGCTTCATCACCAGCCACGCCCGCGAGGTCCAAAACCTGGATGTGTAAGGATGTTTCGAACATAAGAGGATAGAGGGGGGAGGATAGAGGATGGCTTTCATCAGTCTCCGTCCTCCTCCGCCTATCGGTATCCGCGAGCCGCTGTCCGTAATCTTCGCTTACCCCAACCAAAACGCCCCCGGTTCCAACCGGAGGCGTTCTCGCGTCAACTGAATACTGATCGCCATCCTACCGCGGGCTCATGGGCATGATCACATGCACATAGTCATCCTCGGGCGAGCCGCCCACGGGCCGGAAGACGCCCGGTCGGGTGGCGGAGACCGCCTCGAAGGCCACCTGGGGCGTGTCGATGACTTGGAGCACGTCGATCATGTATTTCGAGTTGAAGGTCGCGTGCATGCCCTCCCCCTCGATCATGGCGTCGATCTCCGACACATTGTCGCCCAGCTCGGGGCTGGTGGCGGTGAGGATGACCTTGCCCCGATCGCCCGGCTCCAGGGTCACCTTGACGGAGCGGGCCGCGTCGCGGGCGAAGAGATCGGCCACCTTCATCGCGTTGAGGAACTCGCCCGTGTCCAGCACGGCTCGGGTGTTGTAGGAAGTGGGGATGATCTTCTTGTAGTCGGGGAAATTGGCCTCGATGAGCTGGCTCACCAGGTCGACGCCCGGCAGATGGAACATGATCTGGTTCCGGGCCTGGGTGAAGATGACCTCCACGCCGTCATCCTCGCTCAGGTCCACTGCGCTGATGATGCGCGAGAGCTCGGTGAGGGCCCGGGCGGGGATGATCACGCCCAGATTCGCGGCCACGGGCTCTTCGAGAATGGCGCTGCGCACGGCCAGTCGGAAGCCATCTGTGGCGACCATGGTCAGGCGGTCCCCTTCCAGCAGGGTGTAGACGCCCGTGAAGGTGGGGCGGCTGTCATCCTTCGATGCGGCGAAGGCCGCCTGATCGATCATGCTGCGCAACTTCGCGGGCTCCACCTCCACGCTGGGGTCCTCCATATCACCCTGGTAGGTGGGGATGATAGGGAATTCGTTGGCGTCGATGCCCTTGATGTTGGCTTCATAGTGGGCGCAACGCAGATGCAGGGTCTGCGTGCGGGCGTTGAGCTCCATGTCGATGCGCTCTTTGGGCAGCGAGTTGACGAAGTCGCCGAGCAGGCGCGCGGGCACCGTGATCTGCCCCTCCTCCTCGATCATGGCCCCCACCCAACAATTGACTGCGATCTCCATATCCATGGCGGAGAGCTTGAGCTGGGAGTGCTCCGTCTCCAGCAGGATGTTGTTGAGCACGGGCAGGGTGCTGCGGCTGGCTACGGCTCGCCCGACAATGGAAAGGCCCTTGGCCAAGTTCTCTTGCAAGACCGAAACGCGCACGAATGACCTCCGAGAGAAATGACGATGTATGAGACGACGTCTGATGGGGTAGTATACCAGCGCTGTGGGAAAAAGAAAAACGTAGCGGGCGATTTCGTCATACGTCAGTCGGTTTGCGGTTCACAGTTCACCCTTCCCGGTGGGTTGATTCGCAACGCTTACGCTTTCTCGGGCATGACGAAGCGATACCCCACCCCGCGTTCGGTGAGGATGTATTGCGGGTTGCTGGTGTCCTTTTCGATCTTGCTGCGCAGATAGGCGATGTAAAGCCGCAAGAGCTGGACGTCATCCTTGTACTCATATCCCCACACCTTCTGCAGGAGCAGCTCCGCGGGCAGGACCCAGTTCGCGTTCTTCACCAGATGATAGAGCAGCCGCCATTCGGTGGGGCGCAGGCTGATGCGCTTGCCATCGACGATGACCTCGCGGCTGGCGAAATCGATCTGCAATCGGTCATCCACCTTCAGAATCTGGTTGTCGGTGGCCGACGGCCCAGATGTGCGCCTGAGCACCGCCTTCACCCGGTCCACCAGTTCCTGTGGGCTGAAGGGCTTGGTCAGATAATCGTCCGCGCCGCGGGTAAAGGCGAGATGCTTGTCCTCATCCTCGTTCTTCACCGTGAGCATGATCACAGGCACATCGGAGATCTTGCGGATCTGCTCCAACGCCTCGAAACCATCCATCTCGGGCATCATCACATCCATGATCACGAGATCGGGCAATTGGGTGCGCACCTTCTCGACGGCCTCCAATCCATTATGCGCTGTGATGACCCGAAACCCCTCCAGCTCCAGATTGTATTGCACGAAGCGGATCATCCGATCTTCATCGTCGACCACCAGGATGAGTTTGCCAGCAAAAGGGTTGTTGGATGTCATGGGCATCGCCGGGAAGAAGTAGGGACGATAGCGCGTTTCAGAAGGATTGCAACTTTATGGGCCGCTCCCCTCGACCGGCGGCACCGTCAATTCATAGACAGGACGCCCACTTGGGCTGGTGGCTACGGGATGGAGGAGCGCGTCCGGCTCGGAGGATGGCGCGGGTTGCTGGATCGTTTCCGGCGCCACAGTAACAGGCATAAAGTCTTCGAAATAGACGGTGTCGAATCGATAGATGGCGAACAGGATGCTCAGCATGGCGACCAAGAGGAAGATGAGCAACAGCCCAAGCCACGGGCCTTTTTGCGGCGGCGCGTTCGCCTCGCGCCACACGAACACCACGCCATCACCCACGCGAATACGGTCGCCATCTCGCAGCAACCTGAGCCCCGTCACGGGCTCATCATTGACAGTCACCTTCGCGTGCAAATCCAACGTTGCTATCTGCCAGCCATCCCTGCGGGATTGCAGGATGAGATGAC
>DUEQ01000502.1 GCA_011192085.1 Caldilineae bacterium | reverse complement strand
CCGGGTGGGGGCGGGGGCCGCGGGAGCGGGCGCAGGCGCGGGTTGCACGCCCAGGGCAGCCTGTTGCTGGATGCGCCGATGCAGCTTGCGGCTGAGCTCGCGGCTCATGTTCAACCCCACGATGGGGTATTTGAGGATGAGCGCTTCCAGCTCCTCGCGGGTGAGCTCCCAGAATTCGCCGTCGGTCTTGGCGAAAGCGGTTTCGAGATGGGGTTCGCCGGAGAGGGTGGCCTCTTCGCCGAAGAAATCGCCATCTCGCAGGGTGAGCGCACCCTCGGGCCCGCGCAGTTCCACGACGCCCTTTTCGATGATGTGCACTCGGTTGGCGGGAGCGCCTGCTTTGTAGATGATGTCGCCAGCCCGATAACGGGCGGGGAGCAGGCGTTCCGCCACGTCTTCCAACTGTTCCACGCTGAGGCCGCTGAACAGGCTGATCAGACGCAGATGTTTTTCCACAAATGCGTGACCCGCCGCGCCCAGGCGATCTTGCAGCACCTGGCTGAGAGCTTTGCCGATGACCGGGTAGACGTTGACCAGCTCCTCGAAGTCGGCCCGGTAGAGGGCCCAGAGGACGGTGTTTTCGGCCGCCCGAGCGCCTGTGGAGCGGGGTTTGCCTGTCAGCAAGGCCATTTCGCCGAAGAAGCCGCCCGCGTTGATGCGGGCCAGCACCTGCCCCTTGCGACTGACGCTGCCCACGATCTCGACCCGGCCTTTATCCACCAGGTAGAGGGCGTCGCCGACGTCCCCCTCTTTGTAGATGATGTCGCCCGCGGCGATGGGGCGGACCACCAGGCGCTGGGTGACCGCGCGTAGGGTGTGGTCGTCCAGGTTGGTGAAGAGGGGCAGCGCCCGCAGCCGTTCGATGGCCAGCTCTTCATCGCTGACAGGCAGGGGCGTGCGCAGGCCTGCGCTGAGATGGGGCGCAAATTCGGGATGTTCAGCCGCGAGGGTCTCGAACGCCTCCCGAGTTAACTGCCAAAGGGTGGCATCGGTCTGAGCGATCGCGGTGGCGTCGTAGGGCTTGTCCGCCAGGGTGGCGGCCAGGCCGAATACGTCGCCCGGTTGCAGATCGCGTTCGCCCGTGGCGGAGCGCAGCTGAACCTGACCCTGTTCCAGGATGAAGAAGCCATCGTTGGCGTCTCCCGCCTGGTAGATGGGGCTCCCCGCTCCGACATCGAGCAACTCCAGGTGCGCGGCCAGCTCTTGCAGCTCCTCATCGGTCAGGCCCTGCAGCGCTTCGGCCGGGCGCAGTCGATTTTGGATCAGGTGTTTTTCCACCTGAATGATGCGCGAGCCGAAGTTACGCGAGAGCTTGAGGCCGATGGCGGGATGATCCTGGATGATCTGCTCCAGGTCCGCGCTGGCCAACGCCCAGGCGTCGGTGTCGGTGGTGGCTTCAGCGGAAACAGCGCGTCGGCGTCCCAAAAAGACGCCCGATTCGCCGAAGGTGGCGCCCGCGCCCAGGGTGGCCAATGCCACTGGCCCCACGCTGAGGCGCACGCCGCCATGCTCGATCAGATAGAAGGCGGTGCTGGCATCGTCTTCTGCGTAGATGAGCTCATGCGCGGCGAAATGTTGCAAACGCATGTGCTTGACGATGACCGTCCGCTCTTCATCCGTCAAGCCGGCGAAAAGCGTAGCGCGTTTCACGAAATCAGATATCACGTGGCGTTCATACCTCCTTGTTTTGGCCGGAAGGGCGGGAAAAGCGCCCGTTCGGGCCGGGATGCCCCGAATCAACCTTCGGGGTGAAGCGGGGTAAGCTTACCCCAGGATGGTGGAAAGCTGCAAAATGAAAGGACCTTCATAAAACCGAAGGGCGCGTGATGCGCCCGCAAGGAGATAAATCAATAGGTTCGCTGGAAGGTGACGTCCCAGGAATAGTGGCCGTGGCAGGCGTTGGCGTTGCGCAGGGCCTGACAACTGGCCGCGTCGTGGCAATAGCCCGCGGCGATGAAGGCCTCGTCGGAGATGCGGGCGGGGTCCGTGACCATGCCATCCGCAGTTTCGCTGACGACCGGGCGGCCATCCACATCCCGAACGACGCGCAGGCCGTCGCCGTCGCCCAGGATCCATTCGGCTATGCCAGGCCCTTTGGAGCCGGTCACCTGCTCGACGCCGCTGTAAATGCCGAGGACGGTGACCCCGTTGAGGGGCTGGCCGTTGGCGTCCAGGACGATGGCCCGGAGCTG
This sequence comes from Caldilineae bacterium, assembly GCA_011192085.1. Classification (GTDB taxonomy): domain Bacteria; phylum Chloroflexota; class Anaerolineae; order J102; family J102; genus M2005. The sequence goes on along the minus strand of DUEQ01000502.1, from coordinate 117 downwards.
CCGCTTTTCGCCACAATGGAGGGAGGGGCCGTCGAAATAGCCGCCATTTTCCTCAGGCCCCCATAATCGCACGCTCTTGACCACGAAATCAACCGCGGGTTTGGGGGGCGCGGTGGG
>DUEQ01000501.1 GCA_011192085.1 Caldilineae bacterium | reverse complement strand
TCCAGCAACTTGCGCTTGCGGGTGACATCGCCCCCATAGCACTTGGCCAGCACGTTCTTGCGCAGGGCCTTGACATTGGCCCGGCTGATGATGCGGTTGCCGATGGCGGCCTGGATGGCCACGTCGAATTGCTGACGGGGGATGACCTTCTTCATCTTGGAAACCAGCTTCTGGCCCTTGCTGTAGGCCTGATCTTCATGTACGATGATGGAGAGCGCGTCCACGGGCTGCCCCGCCACCAGCAAGTCCAGCTTGACCATCCTGGCCGGGCGGTATTCGTGAAAGTGATAATCCAGGGAGGCGTAGCCACGGGTGCGGGCTTTGAGCTCGTTGTAGAAATCCACCAGGATCTCGGTGAGGGGGATGGCGTAGCTGAGCTGGACCCGACGGGCGTCCAGATACTCCTGGTTTTTGAACTCGCCTCGGCGGTTGATGACCAAGTCCATGATCGTGCCGATGTATTCCGTAGGGGTGATGATGTCGATCTGCACCCAGGGCTCGCGGATTTCGGCGATGTGGTTGGGTTCAGGGAGTTCGGCCGGGCTATCGATGACGATCTCGGAGCCGTCAGCGAGGGTGACTTGATATTCCACCGAGGGCGCGGTGAAAACCAGGTCCAGGCCGTATTCTCGCTCCAACCGCTCCTGAATAATCTCCATGTGGAAGAGGCCCAGAAAACCGCAGCGAAAGCCAAAACCCAGGGCCTGGGAGGTTTCGGGCTGGAAGACCAGGGAGGCGTCGTTGAGCTGAAGTTTCTCCAGCGCGTCCCGCAGCAGGTTGTAGTCATCCGCGTCCGCGGGGTAGACGCCCGCGAAGACCATGGGCTTTTGGGGCTCGAAGCCGGGCAGAGGTTCGGGCGCGGGGTGCTCGGCCAGGGTGATGGTGTCCCCCACGCGACATTCCTGCACCGCCTTCAGGCCCGTGGCCACATAGCCCACCTCCCCCGCGGCCAGGACGTCGACAGGCGTCATCTTGGGCGAGAAGACGCCGATCTCGATGGGGAGAAACGTCGCGTCCGTGGACATGAGCTTAAGCAGGTCTTTCTTGCCGAAACGCCCATTGAACACCCGCACATAGGCAATAACGCCCTTGTAGGGATCGTAGTGGCTGTCGAAGATGAGGGCCTGGACGGGCGCGTCGGGATCGCCCTGAGGCGGAGGGATCTGCTTGACCACCGCCTCCAGCACCTGCTCCACGTTCACGCCCTCCTTGGCGGAGACGCGCGGGATGTCCAGTGCGTCCACGCCCAGCAGGTCTTCGATCTCCTG
>DUEQ01000500.1 GCA_011192085.1 Caldilineae bacterium | reverse complement strand
ATTTGTCACATTATGATGAAAGTCAACGCTGCGCGCCCCTTTTTCCTGCTATACTGAAGGTGAAAGTAACTTGTCGAACGCCTCGCAGCAGGTAAAACTATCTACGTTTGCTTCCCACGCCCGACGGCGTTGACGCCCCAACCTATGCCTTTTGCACAGGATCGCGCCATGAAGCATTTGATCATCCGTCAAGCGACGGTCGCGGATGCTGTGGGCATTCGCGACATCTTCATCGAAACCTATGGGCGGGATTATCCATACAGTGAGATGTACGATGTGCGGTGGTTGCAACGCGCGTTGGCCGACGACGCCATGCTTGTATTGGTGGCGGAGCTACGAGGGCGGCTTGTGGGCACGGGCTGGGTGTTCCTGGGCTCCGGGCCCTTCTGTGACCTCATCGGCGAGTTCGGGCGGCTCGTGGTAACGCCCGACATGCGGCGGCATGGCATCGGCACTCGGCTGTTCGAAGCGCGCGTGACATTGACTCAGCCCATCCTCCATTTCGGCTTCGTCCAGGCCCGCACCGTCCATCCCTTCGCCCAGCGCATCAGCGAAAAGTGCGGCTTCGCACCGGTGGGCTTTCTGCCCTCCAAAAGCCAGTTCGCCCGCCGGGAAAGCCTGGCCGTGATGGTCCGACTCTTTGGGCCTGCCCGCACCCTGCGTCGTCCCCGTCCCCGCCTAACACCCGAGATCCTGCCCCTGGCTCGGGCTGCGCTGCGCAATCTTCACCTATCGGAGGACGATATCATCGTGGAGAGGGAGACCAAAGGATATCATGTCGACCGCGCCTATTCCCTGGAGGAGTGGTCCGAAATGCGCTTGCCCGACCTGGTGGAGCTGGCGCGAGACTGCAACAAGCCGCGGCGGGTGTATAGCCGCATCCCCATCAATTACCGCATCTTCCGACTGCATGCAGCCGAGGCCATCTATCTGCTAGCGAAGCAGGGGGATGCATTGCATGGCGCGCTGGGATTTGTGTATGATCCCGGCGGCCGCGTCCTGCGGATCATCGAGCTCATTGGACGAAATGACGGGGTTATCGGCTTTTTGCTCGAAATGCTGAACCGGTTCATGGCGGAGCGATTGGACGTCGCCTACGCCGAGATCATCGTCAGCGCATATAATCCCGTGCTCCAACGCACCATGCTCGACCATGGATTCTTCCCCGTCGCCTACTATCCCGCCTATGTGATGCGCAGCGTGGAGCGCCTGGACGCGGTGCGCCTGGCGAAGCTACGCGCGCCTCTGGAGGGGGGCTTCGAGCTCATCCCCTCCGTGGACGACATCTACGATATCGTGCTGCGGAACATGGAAGCCGCGGCCATCGCGGACCGCGGCCAATAGCCACGCGGCTCCAGGATCATTGGAACAACGCCTGCACATCCTCGGCCCAGGCCAGCATCTCCTCATCCATCATCCACGCCCCCACCATTTGCAGGCCCAAGGGCAGGCCATTGCGCGCTACGCCCGCGGGCACAGTCACCGCGGGCAGGCCCAGGAAGGTCCACGGCAGGTTCATGATGGGATCGCCGGTGCTGTTCAGGCCTTCGGGCGCGGGACCAGGCGCGGCGGGTGTGACCCACAGATCGACGCCGTTCACATCCATGATGTGGACCACCTCCTCCCGCAACAGCTTTTGCAGGTCTCGGGCCTCTTCCACCACCTCGTCGGGAACCTCCCGTCCCTCCTGGATGAGCGCGACCGTGCGGGGGCGGTAGAGGTCTCGGTAGGCGTCGAACCAGCGAGCGTGTTGCTGGGCGAATTCCGCGGCAATGAGCTGACGGTGAATGCGGTTGATGTCCGTGATGTTGTTGAAGTGGGGGATCTCCCGCACCTCGTATCCTGCGTCGCGCAGACGCTCGACTTGCTGGCGAAATGCGGCCAGACCCTCTGCGCTGGCCTGTTCCAGATAGGGGCCTGTAGGAATCCCCAACGTGGGTTTGCGCACCACCTTGGCATCCTTGTCCCAGGCCGAGCACACCGCCGCCGCGGCCAGGCGCATGCCCGATACATCCTGGGTGAACAAACCCACGTGGTCAGCCGAGGGGGAGAAGTAGATGAGACCGTCGGGATCGATGCGATGGTAGCTGGGTTTGTAGCCGACGACGCCGCAGAACGCGGCCGGACGAATGACCGAGCCGATGGTCTGGGTGCCGATGGCCAGGGGGACTTCGCCCGCGGCTACCGCGGCTGCAGAGCCGCTGCTGGAGCCGCCGGGCGTGTGGGCCAGGTTGTGGGGATTGCGGGTGGGGCCCGGTTCAAAGAAGGCGAACTCGGTGGTGACGGTCTTGCCCATAATCAGAGCGCCCGCAGCCTTGAACAGACGCACCACCGCGGCCTCCTCGCCCGTCAGCGCCTCGGGCGGCAGGTTGGAGCCCGCTTGCGTAGGCAGCCCCGCCACGTGGAAGATATCCTTCACGCCAATGGGAACGCCAAACAGAGGCGGGCGTTGTCCGGGCTGGGGATAGGCGTCCGCCAGGGCCTGGGCGTCAGCCATCACCCGGTCGCGGCGATCGGGCTCCTCGACGAAGGCCCGAACCTGGGGCTCCACCGCGTCCAGGCGGGCGAAGAGCTGATCCAGATACTCAAACAAGTCCAACTGGCCGCTGCGCAGCGCAGCCGCCGTTTCAGCAAGGGGGGCGTCAGCGATGAGAGGGGTCGTTGTCATGGCGTTGCACCTTTTCGGTAAATTTTTATGTCGGGTTATTAAACTCATGAGTTTATTTCGATCATATTTATTATACACCTCCCATTCATGGAAACCCAACGCCTCGGATATTGGACCGTCGGCTAGACAGGAGCGCTCCCGCCGTGTATAATCCAAACAGGCGGCGCGGGCGCTGCCCGTCGAGAGCGATGAAAAAGAGGATGGATGATGAACGAAAGAGGATGACGGACGCGGACGCGGGCCATCCTCTACCGTTCATCCTTCCTCCATGCCGCCTTTCCCCGCCGATCATCCGCCTCTCAGGCTGTTTTTCCGTCCCCCATCATGACTCTAATACGCGCCTTCGAATCACCTTATCTGTATGGGCTCCATGATCCGGGTGGGGAGCCGCTGATGCTCGAGATGGGAACGCCCGGCTGGGTGTTCGTCACCGAGGCCATCGGGTTCAATCCGGAGAACAAGCGGGGTAAAGATTACACGCATCTCTCCCAACACGGCCTGGGCGTCATGGTGCGGCTCAACGCGGGCTACGGGGGCGTGGGCACGATCCCCTTCGAGAAGGATTACGAAGCCTTCGCCCAGCGCTGCGCCAACTTTGTGGAAGCCTCCACCGGCGCGCACATCTGGATCATCGGCAACGAGCCCAACCACCCCATCGAGTGGCCGGGCGCGGACTGGGACTGGAACCTCGCCCAGCCCATCTCACCCGACTCCATCGGCGAGAAGATCACGCCCGAACGCTATGCCAAAGCCTATCTCCTCGCCCGCGAAGCCATCAAGAGTACGCCGGGCCACGAGGAGGATCTTGTGCTCACGGCCGCAGTCGCGCCCTGGAACGCGCTCTGCACCTATCCGGGCAATCCAAAGGGCGACTGGATCACGTACTTCCGCGATATGCTGCGTCACATCGGCGCGGACAATGGCGACGGCATCACCATCCACGCCTATACCCATGGAGCCGATCCTCATCTCATCGACGCGGAGACGCGGATGCAGGCGCCCTTCCAGAAGCGACGCTACGAATTCCGGGTCTATCAGGATTTCATGGACGCGATCCCGTGGGACATGCACCATTTGCCCGTGTATCTCACCGAGGCGGACCAAAACGAGCCCTGGTTGAACGAGAACAAGGGTTGGGTGAAGCGAGCCTATGGGGAGATCGATCACTGGAACAAGCGTCATCCCTTTCGCCCCATCCGGGCGCTGATCCTCTACCGCTGGTCCAAGAGCGATCAATGGTATATCGACGGGAAGCAAGGGGTGATTGAGGATTTTCGGGAGGCGATGGTTTATCGCTATCGGTGGGACGCGTATCAAACGCAGGCGCCTCCCTATCGGGCGCAGTTTCAGGTGCTGGCCGCGCCCGAGTTCGGCGCGGTGGGCGAGACCGTCACCCTCAGCGTCGCCATCCGCAACATCGGCAGCAAAACCTGGGAAGGGGGCGTGCGCAATCCCTTCCATGTAGGTTATCATTGGAGGGACGAGGCGGGCGAGGTCGCGTCCTCGCCCGATTTCCGCACCACCCTGCCCCATCATGTGGAGCCGGGCGAATGGGTGGAGGTGGATGTGGCTGTGGGGCTGCCCAGCGCGCCCGGGCGTTTTGTCGTGGTTCTGGACATGGTGCACGAGGGGGTGACCTGGTTCGCAGAGCAGGGAAGCGAGCCCGCACGCGTGCCCATTCAGGTGAAGCTCAGCGGCCAGGGCGAGGTGATCAGCGCGCTGTGGCGGTACATCCAGCACCTCAAGGCGGAGAATTATCAGCTCAAACGCCGCTTTCTGGGCCTGGATGGCCATCCTGCGGTGCGGGATTTCGCACTGGCCAGCTCAGATGCGACTGAGATCAGCCCCTCCCTCAACGGCGACTTCCTGGCCATGCGCAGCGAAACAACGATTCCCAAACCGCCCATGTTCGAGATTGCAGATGAGTTGCCCCGTCGGGAGGACGCCGAGTATGACGTGCGATCGTTGAGCGACATCACGCACATCGCGGTGCATCACAGCGCCGCCCCCGCGGATATCCCGCCCGAACGCATCGCGGCTTATCATGTGTACAGCAAATCCCACGAATGGCCGGGCATAGGCTATCATTTCTACATCGGGCCCGAAGGAACCATCTATCACACCCAGCGCCTGGATCGCATCTCGTGGCACGTCTACAAGAATAACAGTTACACGGTGGGGGTGTATCTGGCAGGGAATTTCAACCAAAGTGCGCCCCCAGCGCTCCAACTCGACGCCGCGGCCTGGCTCATCGCCTGGCTCATGCAGGAGCTGCGCATCCCGCTAGAGAATGTGTTGGGGCACAAGGAGTTCCCCTTCAACGCCACAGCTTGTCCCGGTTATCAGTGGGATGCGGGGCTGCGCTGGAAGGACAGGCTACGCCAGGCGGTGGAAGGGGTGCGCTCGGGCGAAAAGCGGGTGATGGCGAAGGTTCTGCCCCATTATGTGCTGTTCTGGAAGGGCGAGGAGGGCTGGGCCGAGGAGGATTGGCGGGCTGCGGGCGCGTATGTGGCCCGGTTCGACGCGGTCGCGGGGTTTTCGGAGCAGCAAGCCCGGCTGGCCGAGCTGGTGACCATCGTGGGCGGGCCCGCGGGGGTGGACCCGCAGGTGGAGGCGCGGCTGCGGGCGGCTGGGAGCCTGGTGCAGCGCGTGGCGGGCAAAACGCCGCAGGAGACCGCGGCATTGTTGCAACGCATGGCCCGCGAGGACCGAAAATGGATGAAGCGGGGCTAAACGGTCTCATCCCCCTTCATTCTCAAGGGTAAGCGGCTGCGGTGGGGCGGGTGCATCCGAGACATCGGGAGCGTCCGGCGTTTGCATGGCGTCTGCGGGCGGGGACACTTCATCGTCTGCCGTCCCATCTCGCGTGACCGCGGCGTCGAACGCGACAGGTTCATGGACAGAAAGGTCCTCATCCCCGGCAGCATGACGCCACCCTCTCACCTGCTCACGGATGACGACGATCTGCGAGTAGATGATCCACAGGAACATGAGGGTGATGAATGCCGCGATCAGGTTGAGGGTGAAGAGGATGCGCACCT
>DUEQ01000050.1 GCA_011192085.1 Caldilineae bacterium | reverse complement strand
TGGCAAACACGATGACTTCATCCTACTGGCGGAAATTGTTCTACGCCTTCGGCATGTTCGGCGTCACCCTGTCCTATCAGGCGTTTACCGGGTGGATCCAGTTCTATTATCTCGATATCCTTCGGTTGGCGCCTGCGGCCATGAGTGTGGCTTGGACCCTCTTCACCCTGTGGAATATGGTGAATGATCCCATCGCCGGGCAGCTCAGCGATAACACCCGCACCCGGTGGGGGCGTCGCATTCCCTGGATTGCAGCGCTGAGCATTCCGTTGGGGATCAGTTTTTACCTGCTATGGGCCGTGCCCGCGGGCCTGGTGGGAGAAAGTGCGACGTTGTTCAGCGGGCTTTGGTGGTATTTCCTGGCCGTGTTGCTCTTGTTCGATACGCTATGGTCGACGGTGGTGCTGAATTATGTGTCCTTGTTCCCGGAGATGTATCCCAAGCAGAGTGATCGGGCGTCGGTGTCGGGCTGGCGGCAGGTTTTTGCTATCGTGGCGCTGATCCTGGCCATCGTGTTGACCAAGGAGATCGCGGAGAGCAGGGGGTGGGCGAAGATGGGGATGCTGTTTGGGGGGATGACGGTGCTGGCTTTTCTCGTCTCGCTGTTGGGAAACCGAGAAGATCCAGCAAATCATGCCCAGGAGCTGACCGTGCCTTTTCTGCGGGCGCTGCGTTACACATTGACAAACCGGTCCTTCCTCTGGTTTGTGTTCATGAATTTGATGGTGGAATTTTCGCTGTTGGTGTTGCCCGCGGTGGTTCCCCTTTACGCCAAGTATGTGCTGGGAGTGACCGAGGGGCTGCAGCAAGGTCTGCTCAGTGGCGCGGCCTTTCTCACGGCGATTCCGGCGTTTGCTTTGTGGTCGTGGGTGGTCAAACGGTGGGAGACGCGGCAGGCGATTATCGTTTCCATGATCGCGTTCGGCGCGCTTCTCCTGCCTCTGCTGTTCGTCCAGTCCTATTCCCAAGCCATCATGGTGACCTCGACATTGGGCATTGGTCTGGCGGGCCTGCTCATGTTGCGGGATATCATGCTGGCGGATGTCATCGATGAGGATTCGGTGGCCGCGGGCACGCGTCGCGAGGGTATGTATTTCGGGATAAATGGGTTTATCATCCGCCTCGCTTTTGCTTTTCAGGGAACGATGTTGGGCGGGATGCTGGCGCTGACAGGCTATAATCCGATATTGGAGACGCAGCCACCCAACGTGGCTTTGGGGTTGCGAATCCTCATTACCTTGGCGCCCATGACCGCAATGCTCGTGGGTATCTTTGCTGTTTGGAAGTATCCTCTTCATGGTCGACGTTTGATCGACGTCAAGACGCAACTCGGCAGTCTGGAAATGTGACATGACCGACGGAAAACAATCTATCGATGTTGATGCATTCTTTGCCCAATCCGATCCCTTCGCCGACGTCCCGCCCGACCATCGATCAGGGTTTGTGGCGGTGGTGGGCCGGCCAAACGTGGGCAAATCCACCCTCATGAACGCCATCCTGGGCCAGAAGGTGGCCATCGTGTCCCCGCGGCCGCAGACGACCCGCAACCGCATCGCGGGCATCCTCACTCGGGAGGATTGCCAGATCGTGTTCATCGACACGCCCGGCATCCACAAGCCCAAGCACAAGTTGGGAGAGTTCATGATGGACCAGGCCCGCAAGGCCCTGCCCGACGCGGACCTCGCCCTATGGGTGGTGGATGTGAGCAAGCCGCCCCGGCGGGATGATGAGCGGGTGGCCGCGGTCTTGCAGGCCCAGCCCCTGCCGGTCATCCTGGCCATGAACAAGATCGACATCACCCCGCCCGACCGGCTGTTGGCGCATGCGGAGGCGTATCGGGCGCAGGTTCCCGGCATCGTCGAAGATATCGCTGTGAGCGCGCTCAAGCATCAAGGCGTGGATGCGCTGGTGGACCGCATCCGCGAGCATCTGCCCCCCGGCCCGCGCTACTATCCTCCCGGCCAGGTCAGCGACATCCAGGAGCGCTTTCTTGTGGCGGAACTCATCCGGGAGAAGGCGCTGCTCTATCTGCAGGAGGAAGTGCCCCACGCGGTGGCGGTGGACTTGCAGGATTTCGAGGAGCGGGAGAACGGCGTCATTTATATTTTTGCCCGCATCTTCGTGGAGCGGGAGTCGCAGAAAGGCATTCTCATCGGTAAGCGCGGGGCCATGATCAAGAAGATCGGGCAGGAGGCCCGCAAGGAGATCGAGGCCGCGCTGGGGCGCAAGGTCTATCTGGAATTGCGGGTGAAGGTGAAGCCCAAGTGGCGGCGCAATCCCGCGGAGCTGCGGAGGCTGGGATATGCCTGAGGTCGGAGGTCAGAGGTCGGAGGTTTGATGTCGGACGTTGCGAGCAACGTGTTGGCTTATAAGATGCCTCTGTGGGGGGAGGGGAAGGTCGTGGCCG
>DUEQ01000005.1 GCA_011192085.1 Caldilineae bacterium | reverse complement strand
GTCTTCACGTTTTACGGTTACGAGGAAAACACAATGACCACGAAAACGATAACGAAAAACGCTATTTCGATCGCTGCGGTTCAATCTCTTAGCGATGTATATAGCGAGCCCGCCTGGCTGCGGCAGGCCCGCATCGCGGCCTGGGAAACCTTCGAGGCCATGCCCTGGCCCACCTATAAAGAGGAGACCTGGAGGCGCACCCGCCTCACCGGCTTCAAGCTGGAAAACTATGGCCTGCCCCTTCCCCCCGACATCCGCTACGCTGCTCGCCAGGAACTCCCGGAGCATCTGCGGGAGGAATTGGCCAAAATCGACAGCGCCGGCGCGCTGGTGTTGCAGGATGGCCGGGCTATCTACCATGAGCTGGATGAGGCCCTGAGCCGCAAGGGCGTGCTCTTCACCGATCTGCGCTCGGCCCTGGTCGAACATCAGGAGCTGGTGAAGGTGCATCTGGCCGCGCAGGTCCCCGCGGACGAAAACAAATTCGCGGCGTTGCATTATGCTCTGTGGCTTAACGGCACTTTTCTCTTCATCCCCCGCCATGTCACTGTCGAAAAACCTTTTCAGGTCATCATCCTCCAGGGAGAAGGCGTTTCCAACTTCCATCACACCCTGTTGATTGGCGAAGAAAACAGCGAGGCCGTCATCGTCGAGGACTTTATGGGCTCGAAGGATGGCATGAGCGACAGCGTGGCCGAGGTGTTCGCCCAGCAGGCTGCGCGGCTGCACTACCTGCGCCTGCAAAATCTGGATGAGACGGCCTGGAATTTCGCCACCCAGCGCATCGGCGCCGCTCGCGACGCCCTCTATCGTCATCTTCAGGCCAGTTGGGGCGGCAAGCTCAGCAAGGTGTGGATCGATCTCGAACTGGAGGAGCCGGGCGGGCATGGCGAGCTGCTCGGGCTCTACTTCCCCCAAGGACGCCAGCACATCGACCACCATACCAACCAGAATCATCGCGTGCCCCACTGCACCAGCGACCTGCTGTTCAAGGGCGCGCTGGACGATCACGCCCGCTCAGTCTATCAGGGCATGATCCGGGTGTGGCCTGGCGCGCAGAAGACCGACGCCTATCAGAAGAACGACAATCTCATCCTCAGCGATCACGCCCGAGCAGATTCCATCCCTGGCCTGGAGATCGAGGCCGACGATGTGCGCTGCACCCATGGCGCCACCAGCGCCAAAGTGCCCGAGGAATACATCTTCTACTTGCGGGCCCGGGGCATCGATCGCCGCACCGCCATGCGCATGATCGTCCAGGGCTTCTTCGAGGAGGTCCTCAACCGCGTTCCTGTGCCCGGCGTCCGCAACAAGCTGGAGGCGGAGATCGCCCATCGCGTCGGTATCGAGTAAAATAATCCAGCGAACACTGGTAGATTCGGAGACTGGGAAAGGGGGTTTTGACCAGGTTCCCAGTCTCCTCAGTCTACCGAGCCCGTATTCCTT
>DUEQ01000499.1 GCA_011192085.1 Caldilineae bacterium | reverse complement strand
GTTCCCAACCCCATTGGTTGATGCGAATAACCTGAGCTGAGTCCCCCTCTCCCAGTGTGATCACGCGTGCTTCGCGATCGTAGATGAACCGCGTCCATTGACCGTCGATAAGTACGAAACCGCGGGCTTCAGTCGGCGTGCGTTGGGTGTAGCGAAGTTTGTAGGGCTCGGGATACTGGTCTCGGGCCCACATGACGAGGGGTTTGAGCGACATGTCTGTGTATGAGCGTTGGGGGATGCGTCATGTTCATTGTACTGAAGGTGGCGAGAAAAGGAAAATTCACACCATGTTTTCCGCACAGCCCTTCGATTCCGCATCCACATTTCTCCCTATCCGCGTTGTTTGGATATACTTATCCCTGCTTCGAAAAATCCGAGCCCGGTGACCTACAGCCGACGGGCCAGGGTCTGCGGGCCGATCTCGCTGCGGCGAGGCGCGCATCCTTCGGATGAGCGCAGGGTCGTGGGGGAAACGCCACGGCCTCCCGAGGCGGAGGCGATTGCGTCTCTGCTGAATTGGAAAGGATGACATAACAATGATGACACACGTATTGCGCCGAAAGGCGCGTTGGCTTTGGCATGGCCTGCGCATCCGCGGGCTGAACGTGAACGCGGGTTGGAATCGAGAAAGGAGCGGACATCATCAGGGATGGAAGCAGGGTGTGATGGCTCTTGGGGGCGTCATGGCGATGTTGATGATGACGGGAGCGCTCGCAGCTTGTCGGGCGCCTCGTCAGGAAGCCTTGCTTGTCTCCGTGGCCGCCAATTTGAGGCCCGTCATCGAGGAGATCACCCCCCAAATCGAGGAATCGCTGGGCGCACCCGTCAGCTACAATGTCGGGGCCAGCGGTAAGCTCGCCCAGCAGATCGAACAGGGCGCGCCTGTGGATGTGTTTCTCTCTGCCAGCCCGCATGAGGTGGACGCGCTTATTGCCCAAGGTTTGCTTGATCCAGCGAGCAAGCAGGTTTTTGCCCGCGGACGGCTGATCCTGTGGACGCGCGATCCAGCCCTGCCGCTGTCGGGCCTGGACGATCTCGCCCGTCCTGACATCCGCCGCATCGCCATTGCCAATCCCGAACATGCGCCTTACGGCATGGCCGCGCGTGAGGCGCTGCAAAACGCGGGCCTGTGGCAGACGTTACAACCGAAACTCATCTTGGGGGAAGATGTGACGCAAAGCTACCAGTATGCGGATACGGGCAACGTGGATGTCGCCATCATCCCCCTTTCGCTGGTCGCGGTGGAGCGCGAGGGCAGGTGGGTGGATGTGCCTGCGAATCTATACGCTCCTCTGGAACACACCGCAGCCATCGTCCGAAATACAGCCAACCGAAGCGCCGCCCGTCAGTTTATCTCCCTGCTCATCAGCCCCGCCGGGCAAGCGGTTCTTGTCCGCCGCGGTTACGCCCTACCCGCCGAGGTCGCCTCGCCATGAACTGGGATGCCCTTCGCCTTTCTTTGCAGATCACCGCGATTGCCACGATCATCATCGCTGTGCTGGGGCTAGCCCTGGCGTTGCTGCTGGCCCGATGCGATTTTCCGGGCAAAACTTTGCTGGAATTGCTCATTGCCCTGCCGCTGATCCTGCCCCCCAGCGTATTGGGCTATTACCTGCTGGTGATGTTGGGGCGCAACGGGCCAGTACCTCGATTCCTGCATCTGGAGCTGCTCTTCACCTGGCCCGCGGCCGTCATCGCCGCGGTGGCGGTGGGATTGCCGCTCATGGTCATGGCTGCGCGCAGTGCGATTGCGGACATCGATCCCGAGATTGAGAATGCGGCCCGGCTCAGCGGCGCCTCGGAATGGCAGTTGCTGCGTTATGTCACGCTGCCCATGGCCCGCCGCGGCATTCTGGCGGGTCTGGTGCTGGCTTCGGCCCGGGCGTTGGGTGAGTTTGGGGCCACGCTGATGATCGCGGGCAACATCCCCGGCCGCACACAGACCATGTCCATGGCCATTTATGACGCTGTACAGAACCGCCAGTACGATCAAGCCAACCTCATGGTGCTGATCATGACCTCGGTGGCATTCATGGGATTGTGGTTGGCCATGCGATGGGGGTATGGTCACCGCGAGATCAAGCGCGATGGTGGACGCTCTCCAACCGCCGTTCCCTGGCCCCACTTGTTCTGGCGACCAGCATCGCTGTTTCGAAAATAGACGTAGGAGTTACGCAGTTGGCTGAAGGATGAAAGTAGAATGTGCCAAGT
>DUEQ01000498.1 GCA_011192085.1 Caldilineae bacterium | reverse complement strand
CGCTGCAGGCTGCCCGGCACCGCGTGGCCGTTCTCATCCGTCAGCAGGCTGAGGCTGCCCAAATGGTCGGTGTGGACGTAGCGGAGCTGGCCGTTTTGCCGCAGCGCGATGAGCCGGCCGCCCAGGTGGTAGTACTTGGTGATGGCTTGGTCACACGGCCCCGGCACGCCGGCCGGCCAGTTGGCCGCGGCGGTCTGGATGTCCCCGGCATCTATGTCGCTCCCATCTTGGTCCACGTCGTATTGCAGGCTCCAGGGTTCGCCCCAATGGGCTGCAATCCTCTGGATGTCATCTACCTGCACCTGGCAATCGGTGTTCACATCCCCGGCCAGCACGCTCAGACCAGGCGCGGGCACGTGCACTTCGTATTGTTCCCCAACGTAGTACGTCGTGCCCCAGGGCGTTTCCTTCTTCACCCGCCGGCCATCGGCGTCATAGACGAACGTCGTTACCCGACCACCTTCAGTCAGGTTTTCAAGCCGGTTCTCCGCATCCCAGGTGAGGATCGCACCATTGCGGTTGGTCATGTTGCCATTGGCGTCATAGCCGAAACTCTGGCCGTCGCTGGTGCTGGTCACGGCATGGGGCCGCACGCTGTCAGGACCCGAGGCCGGATAGGAGTCTGCTCGAAGACCGTGAGCCGGTCCAGGGGGGCGCAAGTGAGGGCAATTTACACCCCACTGTCGGTGAGGCTCTGCGGGCGGCCCGGCGCGGCCACGGTTGGAGGCGATGGGCCTGTCGTCCGTAGAGCTGGCTCAAGCGGCTCAGGGCCGGGGCGTGGGAGTGGACGTAGGGGCCTAACCCCACATCCCCTGTTGGCCGGTGAAGCGGCCGTCCATGCATCTGAAACTGTTCTCCCGAGTTGTTAAGGTGCTGGGGGCTGAAGTTCAGAGATGGCCTTCGGGGATGGGTTGATCATCGAACCGGTAGATGAGGCCACTGGGGCCTTCAATGGCTTCCCAGCCCATGGCCTCCAGGCGCTGGTCATGAGGGTCGCGCTCGAGAAAGCCGAGGATCAAGCGCCGGATACGCTCGTCCTCCACGTGTTGCACCCCCGCCTCGAAGATCCGACGAGGGTCACCTACTAAGCACGCGCTGTGGTAGAGAGGAGCCAAGTCCATCAATGTTATTGTATACTCCCATCTTTGGTGTCCTGAGCAAATGGTCAAGG
>DUEQ01000497.1 GCA_011192085.1 Caldilineae bacterium | reverse complement strand
GATCATCAGCGTCAATTTCGTTATCTTTATCCCTCCTTCCATTCCTATTCCCATGGCCAAAGACTTCATTCGCGACATCATCACCCAAGACCTGGAAAACGGGGTCTACGACCGCCCCGTCACCACCCGCTTTCCCCCCGAGCCTAACGGGTTCCTCCACATCGGGCACGCGAAGTCCATTAACTTGAACTTCAGCATCGCCGGGGAGTTCGGAGGCGCGTGCCATCTGCGCTTCGATGATACGAATCCCGAGACCGAGGACATGCTGTTTGTGGAATCCATCCAGCGGGACATCCGCTGGCTGGGCTACGACTGGGGCGAGCATCTCTATTTCGCGTCCGATTACTATGAACAGCTCTATCAGTTCGCGGAGGAGCTCATCAAGCGGGGGTTGGCCTATGTGGACAGCCTCAGCGAGGATGAGATTCGCGAGTATCGGGGCACGGTGACCGAGCCGGGCCGGGAGAGCCCCTATCGCAATCGATCGGTAGAGGAGAATCTGGATCTGTTCCGACGGATGCGCGCGGGCGAGTTCCCCGACGGCGCGCATGTGTTGCGGGCCAAGATCGACATGAGCAGCCCCAACATGCTCCTGCGCGACCCCATCCTCTATCGCATCAAGCACGCGACCCACTACCGCACGGGCGATGCGTGGTGCATCTATCCCATGTACGACTTCGCCCATCCCCTCTCCGACGGTATCGAACGCATCACCCACTCCCTCTGCACCCTGGAGTTCGAGAACAATCGGGCCATCTACGACTGGCTGGTGGATCATCTCATTTCGCCGCCTCAGCCCCGGCAGTATGAATTCGCCCGGCTGGAGCTGGATTACACGGTGCTCAGCAAGCGCTATCTGCGCCAGCTTGTGGAGGGGGGATATGTCAGCGGCTGGGATGACCCGCGCATGCCCACCATCTCGGGCCTGCGCCGTCGCGGCGTTACGCCCGAGGCCATCCGCGCGTTCGTCGAGGGGGTGGGCGTGGCCAAGACCAACAGTCGGGTGGAGCTGGTCCGCTTCGAGCATGCGATCCGCGATGACCTCAACACCCGCGCCCCGCGCGTCCTGGCCGTGCTGAACCCGCTCAAGGTGGTCATCACGAATTATCCCCAAGGCCAAAGCGAGATGATCGAGGCCAGTTATTGGCCCCGGGACATCCCCAAAGCGGGGACTCGGCCTGTGCCCTTCTCCCGAGAGATTTTCATCGAGCGAGACGACTTCAGCCTGGCCCCGCCCAAGGGGTTCAAGCGCCTGGCTCCGGGCCGCAGCGTGCGCCTGCGCCACGCCTACGTCATCACCTGCGACGAGGTGGTGCAGGACCCGGATACGGGCGAGGTGGTGGAGCTGCATTGTTCCTACTTGCCCGATTCCCTGGGCGCCCGGCCCGAGGGCGTCAAGGTCTGGGCCGCCATCCACTGGGTGGACGCGGCCCGCGCCATCCCCGCGGAGGTGCGGCTCTATGATCGTCTTTTCGCCACGCCCGATCCTTACGATTTCCCCGAGGGCGGCTCTTTTCTGGACAATCTGAACCCCAACAGCCTGAAAGTCATGCCCCACGCCCGGGTGGAGCCCAGCGTGCTGGACGATCCACCGGACACCCGCTATCAGTTCGAGCGGTTGGGCTATTTCATCCAGGATAGCGAGGACAGCCGACCCGACGCGCTGGTCTTCAACCGCATCATCACCCTGCGGGATAGTTGGAAAAAACAGCAGAAGCGTGCGCCCGCCAGGAAAGAGGCCCAGCCATCACCGTTCGCGTCCCGGCCTGAACCCGCGGGGGAAGCGGACCGTGCGTCCGATGCCCGCGTCCACGCGCGGGCGCAGAATCCCGACCTCCAGGCGGCTTACGATAAGCTCCAGTCTCACGTGGGCCTGACCGAACGCCAGGCCGACATCATCACCGGCGACATCCGCCACGTGCGATTCTTCCACCAGGCCATGGAGGTTTACCCCGAGGGGGGCAAGGCCCTGGCCAACTGGTTCATCAACCGCCTGTTGGCTGTGCTGAAAGAACGCCCCATCACCGATCTGCCCTTCCATGGCGCGTCCTTCGCCCGGCTGGTGAAGCTGGTGGAGGAGGGCGTCATCAACAAGCGTCAGGGCCAGCAGGTATTGGATGCGATGATCGCCACGGGTCAGGACCCCGAAGCCATTGTCCAGGCCCGCGGCATGACCAAGATCAGCGACGAGGCCGCGCTCCAGGCCGTCATCGCCCAGGTCCTCGCTGCCAATCCCGACAAAGTCGCGGCCTATCGCGGGGGCAAGACGGGACTGATCGGCTTCTTCATGGGGCAGGTCATGCGGGCCACCCAGGGCCAGGCCGACGCCCAGGTCGTCCGACGATTGCTGGAAGCGGCTTTGTCGTAGCTACAACGCACACAGAGTCTGATTACGGCTTACTGACTACTACTCACCCCCCATGGCTGTTCGCCAACGCTCCTGGTTCACGCCCATCGCCCTCGCGGCCATTCTCTTCCTGGCCCTGGCCGTGCGCGTGGCGTGGGCGTTGCAGCCCCGGTCTATCCGCTGGGATGAGCCCGACTATCTCCTCCTGGCCCGTTCCCTCCTGCGCGGGAGCGGCTATCGCCTGAACAATCTGCCCGAGCTCCACACTCCCCCCCTGGGACCCTACCTGGCTGCCCTGGCTGTGAAGTTGGGCGCGCCCCTGGACGCGGGCATGCTGGTCTGGCACGTGGTCGCGGGTGCGGTCCTGGTGGGCGTGCTCTATGGCCTGACTCGCGACCTCACCGGAAGGCGGGGTCTGGGCCTGTTGACGGCCCTCCTCGCGGCCATGTCCAGCGCGCTGGCCGTCCAACCCCTCTACTGGGGCAGCATGACCGAATCCCTGTTCATGGCCTGGCTGTTTGCGGGGCTGTGGGCCGCGTGGCGGGCCCTTGGGGGCGAGGATTGGAAGCCCTATGCGCTGGCGGGCCTGGCCTTTGGTTTCAGCTATCTCACCCGGCCCGAGGGGCTCATCTGGTGGGCTTGGTTCGCGTTCATCCTCGCGGGCGTCACCCTTTACAAGGGGCGCTACTGGCGGCCCATGGCCCTCTACCTGGCCTTGTTCCTGACCCTGGCGCTTCCTTATCTCATCTATCTCTACCAGCACACGGGGCATATCATCCTCAGCGGCAAAACCGGCCTCACCGCGGCCATGAGCGTGCAGATTGTGGAGGAAGGCAACGCCCTGGGCAATGATTACGGATCCCTGTTGGACAGCACGGGCGAGGAGATCCTGTGGTTCTCGCCTGAGCGGTTCGAGATCAGCATGCTTGGGGTCATCCGATCGGACCCCGCAGGCGCGCTGAGGAGGATCCTGGTCAATGTCAGAAAGGCAGCCCAGGCCATGATCCATCCGCTGCTGGGGCCGGTACTGGCGGGATTGGCGGCTTTCGGTTTATGGGCCCGACCCTGGTCGAAAGCGCGCATCCTCAGCGAACTTTTTCTCCTGGCCGCGCTGCTTCCCCTGGGCGTCGTGCCCCTCTTCCACGCCCAGCCCCGCCTCCTGGTTCCCTGGGTTCCCATCGCGCTCATCTGGGCCGCCCGCGGCCTGGATGTGGTCATGCGTTGGGCGGGCGAGACTCTGGCTCCATGGCCCAAACTGAAACCCTGGGGTTCCTGTGGGCGGGGGGCATCCAGCGCGATCCTCATCGTCGGCCTGAACAACCTCCTGGGTTTCCTGTGGGCGGGGGTCATCCTGCTGGCCGTGGTCGGGATGATGGGCAAAAACCAGGTCGCGGCCGCGCAGGCGGGCCAGCGCACTTACAGCTTCTCTCATAACCAGGCCGCGCGCTGGCTGGCCGAAAACGCCGAACCTGACGCGGTGATCATGACCCGCAACGCGGAGATCGGGGTCTATGCCGACCGCGCGGTCATCCCCCTGCCCAACGCCCACTGGCCGCAGATCCTGGCCTATGGCCGGGCCAGGCATGGTCGCTATCTGGTCATCGATGATTGGGAGATGCGAACCGTGCGTCCTCAGTTGCAATTTCTATCCGACCCCGCGACAGCTCCGCCCGAGGTGAGATTTCTCATCTCCTTTACCGACCCCAACCGCACTACGTTCATCTACACGCTGCTTCAAAAAAGATCTCACGCAAAGGCGCAAAGCCGCTAAGGGAAAAAGAAAGGAAGAATCTTTGCGCCCTTGGCGTCTTTGCGTGAGCCTTTCATCAGTAGACGCGGGCCGTCGCCCGTAGCGCGCCTGATTTGCCCCTCCTTTATCATCCTATCGAGGAACATTCCCATGACCCAACCCGCTCGAACCCGATTCGCCCCCAGCCCCACCGGCTATCTCCACATCGGCGGCGCGCGCACCGCGCTCTTCGCCTGGCTCTACGCCCGCCACACCGGCGGCCAGTTCATCCTCCGCATCGAAGACACGGACCGCAAGCGCTATGTCCTCGACGCGCTGGACAAGATCATCGCCGGCCTGCGCTGGCTGGGCCTGGACTGGGACGAAGGCCCGGATGTGGGCGGGCCCCACGCGCCCTACATCCAGTCCCAACGCCTGCCTAAATATCAGGAGGCCGCGGACTGGCTCGTGGCGCATGGTCACGCCTATCGCTGCTACTGCACGCCCGAGGAGCTGGCCGAGATGCGGGCCGAGCAGCAGGCCCGGAAGCAGAAGGTGGGCTATGACCGCCGCTGTCGTTGGCTGACGCAGGAGGAGCGGGCCGCGAAGGAGGCTGAGGGCCGGTCCTGGGTCGTGCGTTTGGCCGCACCCCTGGAGGGCGAGGTCGCGTTCGAGGACGAGATCCGCGGCCGGGTGACCTTCGACGTGCGGGAATTGCAGGACGCGGTGCTGCTCAAGGCTGACGGCTATCCCACCTATCACCTGGCCGTGGTGGTGGATGACCACGACATGGCGATCACCCATGTCATCCGGGGCGAGGAATGGATCTCCTCCGCGCCTCTGCATGTTCTGCTTTATCAATTCTTTGGCTGGGACCTGCCCGCGTTCGCACACACGCCCAGCATCCTCAAACCCAGCGGCAAGGGCAAGCTCAGCAAACGAGATTTGAAGACGCCCGAGGGCGGAAATGTGCCCATCATGCTGCATGAATATCCCGACTATGGCTATCTGCCCGAGGCGCTTTTCAATTTCCTCAGCGGCATTGGCTGGTCCCTGGATGACCGCACCGAGATCTACGACCGGGAAACAGCTATCAAGCATTTCGATCTCAAGGCCATCAACCCTGCGCCCGCCCGCTTCCCTGTGGAGAAGTTGGACTGGATGAACGGCGTCTACATCCGCCAGCTTGATGTCGAGGAGTTCCGTCGCCGCCTGCTTCCTTATCTGAGCCGCGATCTGGGCGTTCCCGAAGCGGAGCTGGCCCAGGACCGCCGCCTGAATCCACTTTTGCCCCACGTGCAGGAACGCATCAAGCGCCTGACCGAGGCCGCGCAATGGGTGGATTATCTCTATGTGGATGAGGTGGATCTGGGCGATCCCCAGAGCCTTGTCCCCCGCAAGACTACGCCCGAGGAGGCGCTCGTCATCCTCGATGCCATCATCGAGACCCTGGAGCGCGTGGATGGCTGGGACGAAGAGACCTTGGAATCGACGCTGCGAGCGCTGGCCGAGGCCAGGGGATGGAAAGCGGGCCAGGTATTCGCGCCCATCCGCCAGGCCCTGACGGGCAAGAAGGTCACCCCGCCCCTCTTTCCCATCCTCGTCGCCTTGGGCAAGGATGCCAGCTTGACCCGACTGCGTCGGGCGCTGAACCAGCTTCGGGCGCATTTGGAACAAGCCTGAGCTGGGATGATATAATGAAAGTCATATCGATTTCTGAACCTCGCTCACGCCGTTTCGGAGGCCCGCGATGACTCAACGCTACCTTTATCTTTCCCTCATCCCCGAAGCCCT
>DUEQ01000496.1 GCA_011192085.1 Caldilineae bacterium | reverse complement strand
TTACCGATGGCTTTTCCTTTTGTCTCCCGCGACTTTGAAAAGACCCTGTTTGGGGTTTCCATTCTCCATGCTTGACCTGCCCGCCCTTCCGTGATAAGCTTGGAAGAGCCCCCAAAGCGTCCCCCCATTCCCTCAACTTCCCCCAACTCGACATCACCATGCTTCGTTCCATCTGGTTTTGGGTCACTGCCATAGGCGTTGGTCTGCTGCTTGTCCTGGGGCGCGACCAGATCGCTTCCTACGTCCAAAAAATTCCTTTGCAGACGACGCCGCGCCAGACCGACACCCAGGCCCTGGCCTCCGCGTCGCCCGCGATCGCGCGCACCGTGGTGAAAACGCCCTCCCCGCCGCCGACCGGCGTCGCGCCCGGCGCCACCGCCTCGCCCAGTCGCACAATCGCACCCTCAGCGCAATCGACCGCGAAGCCTCCGGTCGTCACCCAGGCGTACACCATCTATGTAGTGAAAAAAGGGGACACCCTGTACCGCATCGCCAAACGCTATCACACCACAGCGGCGGAGCTGCAACGCATCAATGGGATCAGTGATCCAACCAAATTGGCGGTGGGGCAAGAGCTCAAAGTGCCCAAACCTGCATCCGCCAATCCCCCCGCGCCCACGCCCGGCCCCGGGACCAAAGTCTATGTGGTGAAAAAAGGGGACACCCTGTCCAGCATCGCCCGCAAATTCAACACGTCAGTGGGAACGTTACAAAAACTCAACAACTTCACCAATCCCAATCAATTGAGGGTGGGACTCAAGATTTTGGCGCCCGCGGGCTCGGCGTCCCAAACATCGCCAACGGCAACGCGTCCTTCCTCCGCAACGACCCCTCCCTCGACGAAAGAGGGCGCGGATCAGAACGTGCAGATTATGCCGGTGTTGTCCCCATCCGCACCCGCCACGAACTCCGGACGTACAACGCCCCTTACCCCCACCGCCGCACCCACCCCGCTTCCTACGCTGCCCAGCATCTGCGAAGGAAATCAGGAAGCCGCGTTCATCTGGGGCGTCAGCTTCTGCATCCCGCCCGGATGGACCTTGCAAGAGTATGCCAGGCCCTATCGCACAGCGCTGCTGACCAAAGAGGAGGCCACGGGCGACCTCAGCATCTACGCCATCTCCAGGCTGGAAGGCTCATCCAACGCGCCCCTGAGCTGGACCATGCGTCAGGCCAAGAGCGCGCTCCCCACCGAGATCGCCGCGCTCATCCCCGGCGGCCTGGCTCCGCCTCAAACCTGGACGTCGGCCACGGAGTTCGAGATCGCCGCGCACCGAGGACAGATGTCCGAAGCCTTGACCACCTATGGACGGACTGGACGGCTGGCGCATGTGCGCATTGTGGTGTTCCATGCTGCGGATAAGCGCTGGCGGATCGTCATGATCGCCCCTGAGGATCTGTGGCAGGGCTACGACATGACCCTGTTTCCCTACATCGCCCGCACGATAGAGGTGTATTGAGACGCGCGTCAGCGAGGGCAGGGCAGGACGCGCAGTTTGGGGATCGCATCCAGCAGGTGGGCGATGGGGATAGCCCGCGCCCGAAGCCTCTGCGGCGCGCCTGGCGGCTGGATGAGGGTGATGGGATATGTGGAGGCGTGGGCGAGCAGCCATCGTTTCAGGGCTTGCGTGGGCAGGCAATAGATCGCGCCCTCCGCTTCGTGCAGATAAAACCACCAGTGGGCGCGCGTAGTCCCCAGGCCCGCTTCGGGCAGCTGCTGGGAGGCGGTGCGGTCGAGGATGAGGATATGGCCTGGCTGGGGATGCAGCGCGGGGACCACCCGGATCGTCACCTCTTGTTCCTGGCCCCGATCATCTCGAAACCGCCAGATGCAATCGATCCCCGTTCCATCCGCCTCAATCCGCTCGATGGCCCGGTGCTCTTCATGGCGGGCCAGCAACGTCATGACCTGGCGGATGGCGTTTTCTCGTCGGCGACTCCAGTCCATCATCGGCGTCGCTGCATCGGGCGGGGAAAAGACCGTCTCGCCCCGTTTCATGACCCATTGCACCTCGCCGCGCAGCGAATGACAAACCAGATGCGCGGGAGCGCCCACCACTGGGGGTTGCAGCATCCCATCATCTCCCTCGCCCACGCCCACCAGACCCCCTTTTGCATCGATGAGGATGGCGTCGGGCGGAATCGCCAACAGAAAATCCCGCCCCACCGCCGCGATAACCCCTTGCGTCACCAGGATCGCGCCCGACGCGAACGCGCCTTCGGGCGTGGGCACGCGGCAATTCAAAATGGCGATGGCGCGCGGCGACATGGGATGATGACCCCTCGGTGGTGATAAAAAGGGCCTCGCGGCGCACTCGGGCGAGGCCCTTGCTTGGCGCCCCCGGCAGGACTCGAACCTGCGACGCAGGGTTTAGGAAACCCTCGCTCTGTCCACTGAGCTACGGGGGCGTGAACGTCCATGGGATTTGCGCATTGGGCGCTCCTAGTTTAGCATGATTTTCGCGCAAATGGCAACGACTGTAAGCAAAAAAGCGATCACATGAACGCCGTTATCATCCGCAATCCCATTTCCGGCAGCCCGCAACGGCAATTTACCTTCGCCCGCGCCGTGCAGGCGTTTGAAAACGCGGGATGGCAGGTGGAGGTGTGGGTGACGCAGCGCCAAGGGCACGAGCGGCCCCTTGCGGCCCGGGCTGTGCGCGATGGCTGGCTCACCATTGGTGGCGGGCGGCGACGGCTCCATCGGTCAGAGGGTGGATGGGATGCTTCATGCTGACGAGTCCTCCCGCTTTATCGATCATACCGAACCATGACCCTATTCGACACGCCAGCCGCACTGACGGTCACTCAGCTCGCCGAGCACATCACGCAACTCGTCCGCACCGATCTCATCCTGTCTGACGTCACTGTCGTGGGGGAGATCAGCAACTTCGTACGGGCCAAATCTGGCCATCTGTACTTCTCCCTCAAGGATGAGGGGACCGCCATCGCCTGCGTTATGTGGCGAAGCCGGGCCGCGACCCTCTACGAGCTGCCGCAAAATGGCCAACGGGTCATCGCCTCGGGCCACATCGATTTCTATCCCCCGCGGGGCAATCTGCAATTCATCGTTCGGGCCATGCGACCGGAAGGGGGCGTAGGCGAGCTCTACCAGCGATTCGAGGCGCTGAAGCGCCAGCTTCAGGCCGAGGGGCTGTTCGACGAGGCCCGCAAACGTCCCCTGCCTCCGCTGCCCCGTCGCATCGCGGTGGTCACATCGGCCACGGGCGCGGCCCTGCGCGACATCCTGCGCGTTCTGCGGTCCCGCTGGCCCCTGGCCGATGTGCTAGTCGTCCCCAGCCTGGTGCAGGGCGCAGAAGCGCCTCCCGCTATCATCGCCGCGCTCTTTGCCCTCTATCAGCGGGATGACATCGATGTGATCATCCTCGCCCGCGGGGGCGGGTCCATCGAGGATCTGTGGGCCTTCAATGATGAGGGCGTGGCTCGCATGGTGGCCGAGTCGCCCGTGCCTGTAGTGACGGGCGTCGGGCATGAAACCGACTTCACCATTGTCGATTTCGTGGCCGACCATCGGGCCCCCACCCCCTCCGCAGCCGCGGTCGCGGTCACGCCCGATATGATGGCGTTTCGCCGCCTGCTGGACGCGTACGAATCCCGCCTGACCGAGCTCATTGTCGGGGAGATCGAGGGACGGCGGCGGGACGTAGCCCATCTCCAGAACGTCCTCAAGGGATTCGCTCCCCTTTACCGCATCGACCAACAACGACTCCAGGTGGATGAGCTCAGTCGACGGCTGTCTATGGCCATGCGCCATCGTCTCGATAGTGAGCGAATGGTGGTAAAGGGTTGGGCGCAGCGATTGTCCGCGTTGAATCCCAAGGCGGTGCTCTCCCGCGGCTACGCCCTGGTGCAGGATGAGGAGGGGCGAGTCATCGATTCGGTGACGAAGACCCGACCGGGCCAGCGGCTGCGCATCACTGTGGCGGATGGCGCTTTCCCAGCCCGCACTGATCATTGATTGCTGATTACCGAATACGGATCATGGATCCCCACCGCCTCCCTCCTGCCGTCCGGCTCATCGACATGCGCGCCAGATGGCTTGTCCTCGGCCTGTTGCTGGGGTAGGGTGGTGAAGTCGAGGGCGCCGATGTCGCCCTCTTCCAAATGTTTGTACACGGTGAAATGGAAGGTCGCACCCTGGCCGGGCTCGCTTTCCACCCAAATGCGTCCGCGGTGGTGCTCCACGATGTGCCGACAGATGGTCAGGCCCAGGCCCGTGCCCTTGTACTGGCGATTCGCGCCGCTGTCCACCTGATAGAATCGGTCGAAAATGCGCACCTGTTGCTCGGGGGGGATGCCGATGCCCGTATCGCGCACCGAGACCTGGATGTAATCGCCGATATCTTCCGCCCAGATGGTGACGCTGCCCCCGGCCTGCGTAAACTTGATGGCGTTGTCCATTAGGTTCGTGACCACTTGCTCCAGTCTCCAGGGGTCCGCCATGATGGTGGGCAAGTCTTCGGGCGTCTGATTGACAAGGGTCACCCGGGCGGAGTGGGCGCTGAGCGCGAGCTTATCCACCACGGCCTCGATGACCACGGGCATGTCCACTGGCTTTAGATGCAGCGTGATCCGCCCCGATTCCATCCGAGAGAACTCCAAGAGATCGTCGATGAGGCGCTGGAGGTTGTTCGTCTGCTCCTGCACCGTCTCCAGGAAATCCCGCTGAATCTCGGTCACCGGCCCGGTCTTGCCCATGAGGATGATGTCCACGAACCCTTTGATGCTGTGCAGCGGGGTGCGCAATTCGTGGGAGACCACCGAGAGGAAGTTGGATTTCATCCGTTCCAGCTCTTTTTGGGTGGTGATGTCGCGTAGCACGGTGGCGATGCCCTGAAGCGCATTGCCGACGATCAGGGGCGTGGCCAGGGCCTGATAGGTGCGAATCTGATTGCTGCCGCGCGGGGAGAGTTCGATCTCTTGCATGCGGGAGCCCTTGGGTTGCCTGCGGATCTCGTCCAACAGGTCGTAGATGGGTTCTTGCCGGATGAGATCGGGCAGAGGCGCGCCGCTGGGCGGGGGCGAGGGCAGGTTGAAGATGCGTGTGGCCACAGGATTCATCAACACGACGCGCAGATCACTATCCACAACGAGCACGCCGTCGCCAATCCCCGCCAGGATGGTCTCGAGCTCCTGTTTCTTATCGGAGATGGTCTGATAGAGCTCGGCGTTTTCGATGGCGGTGGACGCGAAATAGGCGAAGGATTCCAGGAACTGGCGCTCTTGCTCGGTGACGAAATCGTGACGATGGTCGCCCAGATAAAGGGCGCCCATGGGGGCGCCGCGCAGCATCAGGGGCATGGAGAGAAAATACTTCACCCCCCACAAGGCATGTAACTGATCGAAACCCAGCTCCTTGCTGACGGGGCTGAACACGGGCACGCCCATGCTCAGGCTCTTGATATCGTGTTCGGTGATGTGCAGCGTGATGGGGACAAGCCGTCGCGGTTGCGCCTTCGTATCCAGCCAGGAGCCCTGCAAGGCTCGCTCTTCGGGATGGAGGAGCATGAGGGCCACATGCCGGGCGTCGGTGATGGTGGATAGCCGTTTGATCAAGGCCCGGTTTGTCTCCCGCAGGTTCAGGGTGACGGTGAGGGAGCGGGCGACTTCTTGTAAGGCCCGCAGTTGCAGCACCCGATCGCCCAGGTCGCTGGCCGTGCGTTGCAGCTGTTTCGTCTGTGCAGCCAGGTCCGCTTCGCGCGTGGCCAGGGTGTTCCGCAATCGCCGCTCTCGCTCTTGCGCCTCGATGAGTTGCTGCACCGCCAACGCGCCGGCAATGGCCCCAACAAAGAGGAGCGCATAGCGCGTGAGGAAGAGGGGATCCCGCAGAAAGGCTAGGCTCTGGCTGTGGCTCCAGATGGCGAGGGCGTAAAGCGGCCCGCTGAGAAAAGCGCCCACCCAGATGAACGCGGCCCAGGGGAAGTAGAACGCGGGTAGCAGCACCTGGATCAGCAGGAGCATCCAGAGGGGCGAACTCAGCCCCCCGCTAAAGCGGATGACAGCCAGGGTCAACGCCATGTCGAGCATGTAATTGGTGGACAATCCCCAGCGACGCGCGCGCGGCCATCGCTGGATGACCCACAACAAGCCCAGAGAGAGCAGGAAATAGCCTGCCAACATCCAGGGATAGCCAGCCATGGCTCGCGCATCCGTCAGCCACATGGCGATGAGCGCGCCCAGGGTGAGCACGCCCTTGTGGACGAGGATGAGCGGGATGGGGGGTGGCGTATCGTGGGAGTGCATGGCGTTTTTCGCAGGCGACGCCCAATGGGATTTGCCGACCAGGCGCTATCGCGGGGGCGTAGGCGTGGGC
>DUEQ01000495.1 GCA_011192085.1 Caldilineae bacterium | reverse complement strand
TGGCTGGAAAGATGAGAATTACGATTTTTCGAATCCTGAACATGTTGATTGTCTAGCCTGCCATGATAATACGGGATTATATGTGAAGACGAAGGCTGGCCTGCCCGCGGAATCGGTGGACCTGGTGGCGGTGGCCAAACAGGTCGGCAATCCCACCCGCTTGAATTGCGGCACATGCCACTTCCGAGGCGGCGGCGGCGATGCCGTGAAGCACGGCGATCTGGACAACTCCCTCATCAATCCGCCGGATGAGGTGGATGTGCACATGGGCAAGAACGACATGCTCTGCACCGACTGCCATCGGTATGAAGGCGATCATGTCTTCAAGGGGCGCTCTATCAGCGTCAGCCTGGATGACGCCAACCAGGTGCATTGCACCGACTGTCACAGCGACAAACCCCACACCGACCAGCGCATCAACTTGCACACCACCACAGTAGCCTGCCAGACCTGCCACATCCCCGCGTTCGCCCGCAAGGAAGCCACCAAGACCTTCTGGGACTGGTCGCAGGCCGGACAGGACCTGCCCATCAACAATCCCCACGTCTATCTCAAGATCAAGGGCAAGTTCGTTTACGAACGTAATGTCATCCCCGACTACGCCTGGTATAACGGCAAGGTGCGGGATCGCTACCTCATCGGCGACCGCTTCGATCCCTCCAAGGAGCTGGAGCTCAATCCCCCGGCAGGGGATATCAACGACCCCAACGCCAAGATCTTCCCCTTCAAAATCCATCACGCCACCCAGCCCTATGACAAGAAGTACAACATCCTGCTCACGCCGCACACCTATGGGCCGGGCGGTTATTGGAGCGATTTCGATTGGGATAAGGCGTTGCGCGATGGGGCGGAGGCTTTCGGCTTGCCCTATAGCGGTGATTATGGGTTCGCCCGCACGGCCATGTATTGGCCTATCACCCACATGGTCGCGCCGGCCAGTGAGGCGCTGCAATGCAATCAGTGCCACACGCCCGATGGCTCGCCCGGTCGCCTGGACTGGAAAGCCCTGGGCTACCCTGGCGATCCCATGATCTACGGCAGTCGTAAAGCTACCCTCGAAACCGCCAACGCAACCATGGGAGGCTCGCAATGATGCATACCGGTTTCAAACGGCTTCTGGCGCTGATCCTTCTGGCGCTCCTGATAGGGTTCGTTGCTCAGGGGGCGGCCCTGGCTCAGGAAGAGCCCCTGCACCCGCCCATTCCCCTTCTGGACGAGGATGGCGCCAATGTATTGGAAACGGGCAAGCCTGTTTCGACCATGAAAACCTGCAGCGGGTGTCACGATACCGAACTCATCAACGCCCACAGCTTCCACAGCCAGCAGGGCCGAGACCATCTCTATCCACTCGGCGACGCGCTTTCGGGACGCCCCTGGGATTTCAGTGACGGCCTGTTTGGCAAGTGGGATCCCATCATCTATCGCTATCTCAGCCCTGCGGGCGACCGTCTCAAGGATATGGGCACGCCCGACTGGGTGCGCATCTTCGGGCCTTATCATCCTGGCGGCGGCCCCGCGGCCGCCAGCCGCAGCGGCCAGCCCCTGACCCAGATCCCCGCCACCCTGGGCGATCCCGAAACCACCAGCTTCGATCCCGTCACCAATGAGACTCATCTGTGGGATTGGAATACGTCGGGCGTGGTGGAGATGAACTGCTTCCTCTGCCACATGGCCGATCCCAACAACGAGGCCCGGATCGAGGCGTTGCGCCAGGGGCAGTTCGCCTGGGCGGACACCGCCA
Source organism: Caldilineae bacterium (assembly GCA_011192085.1). Taxonomy (GTDB): domain Bacteria; phylum Chloroflexota; class Anaerolineae; order J102; family J102; genus M2005. The sequence goes on along the minus strand of DUEQ01000495.1, from coordinate 6,588 downwards.
CCCTGATGGGCGCCGGGATCGTTCGGCCCAAAGCGGATGGCGAGGGGTATGAATACAACCCGCAGATGTTTGACGATGAGGGGCGCCTGCGCCATGAAAGCATCTTCATCACTGCGGCTTCATCGGAGAATTGCGGTCTCTGTCACGGCGAGGTGCAGATCGACATCACCCAGGCCCTCAGCTACGACGATCTGGATGAAATGGATCGGGTGACCATGCGCACCGGCCAGGTCTTCTCGGGCCAGCGCATCTCCGATAGCGCCCTGAACATCAAAGGCAAGAGCAGCCTCGACCGCTCCTGGGACGTGCACATGGAGCGGAACCTGCAATGCACGGATTGTCATTACGCCATCAACAATCCCGCCTACTACGAACCCCCGGCGGACCTGCGGCCCGATCATCTCACCTTCGAGCCCCGACGACCCAATATCGCCGACTACCTGGAGCGCCCCATTCATCAGTTCGCCCGGGGGCCGGTGACGGAGAAGGAGGTCGGCGCTGGCGTCGCGGGCGTTATGCAGCGATGCGAATCCTGTCACGACTATCGCAGCACGCACGATTGGCTGCCCTATGTGGACCGCCACGGGGCCAAGCTCAGTTGCGAGGCCTGTCACATCCCCAAACTCTACGCGCCCGCCATTGCGCAGAATGACTGGACGGTGCTCGGCAAGGATGGGAAAGGGATCGTCATCTATCGCGGAGTCGAGGGTGACGGCAACCCCCAGAATCCCTACAACCTCATCGACGGGTATCACCCCATCCTGCTGCCCCGCAAGGATGCGGACGGCGTCAGCCGACTGGCCCCCTTCAACTTCATTACTTCCTGGTATTGGGTCTATGGCAATCCTCCTCGCCCCGTGCGTCAGGCGGACTTGCAGAAGGCCTATTTCGATGAGAACGGCCATTATCGTTCTGAAATCGTGCAGGCGTTCGATGCGAATGGCGACGGCGAGCTGAACCAGGAGGAATTGCGCATCGATAGCGACGAGAAGGCGTACGCGGTGCGGGTGCAGTTGACCGCGCTGGGGTTGGATAGTCCCCGCATCCACGGCGAAATCCTGCCTTATTCCCTCTCGCACAATGTGGCTTGGGGCGATTACGCCACGAAGGAATGCAATGCGTGTCATAGCGACGATTCTCGCGTCTCGGAGCCGCTGTTGCTGGCCAACTACATGCCCGGCGGCGTTATGCCCGAGTTCGTGGGCGGTTCCAGTTTGGAGCCCGCGGGCCAGTTCGTGCAAGGCGAGCATGGCGAGTTGCACTATCGTCCCAGCACGGCCAAGGCAGGCCTCTATCTGCCGGGCCATGACCGGGTGAAGTGGATCGACTGGCTGGGCTTTTTGATGCTGGTGGGCGTTTTCCTGGGCGTCTTCGTCCATGGCGGCTTGCGCATCTACGCCGCGACCCACGGCGTGGTCGCCCATCATGGCCGCACTCGCAAGATCTACATGTACACCTTCTACGAGCGGCTGTGGCACTGGACTCAGGCCATCGCCATCATCCTGCTCATCATCACCGGCATCGTCATCCACCGGCCCGACATGTTCGGCGACATCGATCTGGGCGTCATGGCGCCGGTGCACAACGTCTTGGGCTTCCTGTTGCTGTTCAACGCCTTCTTCGCCTTGTTCTACTTCCTGGCGGGGCACACCATCCAGCAGTTCCTGCCCGAGCCCAAGGGCTTCTTCTATCAAGCCATTCAGCAGGCCATGTACTACGCTCGCGGCATCTTCCGCGGCGAGCCCCATCCCTTCGAGAAGGATGAGCGTCACAAGATGAACCCCTTGCAGCAGGCCACCTATCTGGCCATCCTCAACATCCTGCTGCCCTTGCAGATCCTCACCGGCATCCTCATCTGGGGCGCGCAGCGCTGGCCCGCCCTTTCCGATGCCATCGGCGGCTTGCAATACATCGCTCCCTTCCACACCTTCATCGCCTGGTCCTTCGCCGCCTTCGTGATTATGCACATGTATCTGGCCACCACGGGCCACACGCCCACCGCGGCCATCGAGGGCATGATCACCGGCTGGGAGGAGGTGGAAGTGGAGAATGGTCACGACGCCACCGCCGCGTGATTGAACTCATTAGGTCGGAGGTCTGAATCCCCGCTGTTTCAGGCCTCCGACCTTCGACCTCTGATCTCTGCGCATTAAGGAGATGCATTTATGACCGCAGTAACCACCACGGACATGAAATCGAAAGGCAAGCGCACGCCCAAGCCCTATACCAACGCCATCATCGCTGGCGTGCTTTTGGGGTTGGTTCTGTTTCTGGTGTATTTCTTCACGGGTGATGGGTTGGGCGCGTCGGGCGGCGCCAATCGCATTGCCATCTGGCTGGCCAAATTCGTCGCGCCGGGCTGGGTGAACAGCACCCCCTATCTCATCAAATATGGCGGCGGCTCCAAGAATCCGTTGGATTCCTTCATTATTATGCTGGATATCGGCGTGCTGCTGGGCGGGTTTCTTTCCGCCTGGTTCTTTGGCCGCTTCAGCTTCGAGACCATCAAAGGCCCGAAGATTCAGCCCAGCACCCGTTGGATCATCGCCTTTTTGGGCGGCTCCCTGGCGGGCTTTGGCGCCCGATTGGCCCGCGGCTGCACCTCGGGGCAGGGCCTGAACGGCGCCGCCACCCTTTCGGTGGGAAGCTGGGCCTTTCTTCTGGCCTTCTTCGCCGGCGGCTACTTGCTGGCCTATTTTGTCAAAAAGCTCTGGTTCTGATGCAAAAACGAATTTACTGATCACTGATTACTGATTAGGGAGGCATTTATGGCGCCTTTTGACCCTGTCGAAGCCTTTGGCAAGCCACTCGGGTATCTGATATTCGTGCTTTTTGGCATGGGCTTCGGCGCGACCTTGGAGATTGCCGGTTTTGGCCTGGCTCACAAGCTGGTGGGTCAGTTCTATTTCAAAGATCAAACCGTTTTCAAGACCATGTTCACCTCGGTATTGGTGGCCATGGTGCTCATCTTCCTGACCGCGGGCATGGGCTGGTTGGACTATGACCGCATCTTCGTGCCGTCCACCTACCTCTGGCCCGGCGTCCTCGGCGGCCTGCTGCTGGGCATTGGCATTATCGTGGGCGGCTACTGTCCTGGCACCTCCATGGTGTCCTCCGCCTCGGGCCACCTGGACGGCATCTTCTTCGTGGCTGGAGTCATGGCGGGCGGCCTGCTCTTCGGCAGCGTGGTGGACAGCTTTTGGGAATTCTACAACAGCAGCTACATGGGCCGGTTCACCCTGCCCGAATGGCTGGGCGTGAGCACCGGCGTGATCGTGTTTGTGGCCGTGGTGTTCGGCGTCCTGCTTGTCTGGGGGTCCGACGCCATCGAGAAGCGGTGGAAGCGTCGCGAGGGCGCGCTGACCGAAGAGGAGGTGAAGCGCGATCGCAAGATCCTAGGCGTCGTCTCCGTGGCCCTGATCCTGGGCGCGCTGGCCGTGATGATCATCGGCCAGCCCACCCTGGCCGACGCCTGGAACAACAATGTCGAGAAGCAAGCGCTGATGGCCGAGGGCAAGCACCTCGTCCCCGCGGAGGAGATGACCCAGGCCATCTACGATCCCCTGATCAATCCCATTCTGCTCGATGTGCGCAACGAACGGGACTACAATCTTTATCATCTGGAAGGCGCGCGTCGTGTGGACTTGGAAGCGATTCCCGGTTTGATCGAGGAGTTGCTCAACGAGCCCGACGGCACCGTCGTGTTCGTGATGAGCAACGACGAAGCCGCGGCTGTGGAGGCGTGGAAGATGCTGGTGGCCAAGAACACCGTCAACGCCTATGTGCTCAAGGGCGGGATCAACGGTTGGATTGAGGAATTCGGGGAGGGCGAGTTCGTGCCGATTGAGGATCACCCGGACGACGCACTGGGGTGGATCATCCCCGAAGCCCGCGGCGACAAGTGGCCCAGCGCTATTCCCGAACAGCCCCACGAGACCAAACCCTACGAGATCATCAAATTACAGAAGAAAGCTCCCACGGGCGCGGGCGGCTGTGGCTGACAACCCTCGCCAATCCACCAGAGACCGGGTCAGACGCCGTTGTCTGGCCCGGTCTCGCGCGAGGGGCCCTGGGTGGGATGACTCATCGGCAGGCTAAGTGCGCTTACCCTGCCCATCAGTAATCCATGCGGGGTAGGAAATGGCGATAGCCGATGGTCGAGGTCCGGCCCTGGACCACGCCCAAAAACGAGGCTTGCGGGAAGTTGGGAAACACCTCATCCAAATGGGGGTTGAGCAGACGTTTTTCCACGATCTCGCTGAGGATGGTGCGGTAATCGGTGGTGACGGCAGGATCGCCTCGATCCAGATTCTCTTCCTTCAGGCCCGGCCAATCGCCAAACACCTTGCCGCCATTCACGCCGCCACCCATGAGAAACATGACATTGCCGTGGCCGTGGTCGGCGCCCTGGCTGGCGTTCTCTTTCACCCGCCGCCCGAATTCGCTCATGGTCACCACGGTGATGCGATGGAATGCGTCCTGCAAGTCGGTGTAGCAGGCATCCAGGCCCGCGGCCAGCTCCTGCAGCAGCGACGCCATCTGACCTTCCACCCCGCCCTGCCATGATTGCCATGCCCTCCGCCCAGGCGAAGCATGCGCGGTCAGCCCCCGCGCGTCGGATAGTAAGTGGGGCCCCTCGGGCTTGAACCGAGAACCGGCGGTTTATGAGACCGCTGCTCTAACCACTTGAGCTAGGGCCCCGGGGTTGTCAGTGTTCAGTTTCAGTAATCAGTATTCAGGGAACAGTAGTCGGTATTCAGTTGTTCGCCAGATTGTTGGGCAGGATGGCAGCCGAAGGGGGACTGCCATCCTGGACGAAGAGCGGGCAACGGGATTCGAACCCGTGACGAGAGCTTGGAAGGCTCTTGTGTTACCACTACACCATGCCCGCATAAAGGGGGATATCCGATAACGCGATCATCTCACATTCTACACACGCTCGCCCAAAACGCCAAACCTGGCGGATCGGTTCATCGTTGACTGCTTTGAAGTAGATGATGGATGATAGACGACGGACGATGCGTTGTCACCTGACCGCCATCCTCTATCGTCCATGGTCTATCATCTATCTCCGAACCAGTCGGGGAGGCCGGATTCGAACCGACGACCTCTTGGACCCAAACCAAGCGCGCTACCGAACTGCGCTACTCCCCGATGGCCCAAGTATAGCCCAATTTGGGGAAGATGGTCAAGGAAACTGACCGTGATGAGGTCATCGGGAACGGGCCCGATGCCGCCGGGGGGCGCGGCGGCTCAGCGATGCACAACCACGATGGTGCCGTATGGCGCCCAGTTGTAAAGCCATTTCGCGGCTTTGTTGGTGGCGTTGATGCACCCGTGGCTCATGGGATGTCCGAAGTTGTTATGCCAGTAAGTGCCGTGGATCGCGTTTTCTCCCGCGAAGTACATCACCCATTGCACATTGGGCAGCCGATAGCCGGGCCCGGACATGGTTTGGCGGCGCACTTTGGCCCAGATGCGGAAGCGGCCAATGGGCGTGCGATAGGGCGCTCGGCCCGAGCTGATCAGCGTGGTGAAGAGGATTTGGCCGTTCTGGTGGGCGTAAAGCCGCTGCTGGGAGAGGTCCACCTCGATCCATTTAGCCGCGTTGGGCGGACGGAAGCCCGCGGGGCGGGTGGGCTGTTTTGTGATGGTGGAGGAGCCTTGTTGCTTTTCCTCCGCGCGTCGCGTCTTGACGGGAATGCGCAGTTTCTGACCGACATAGATCACTCCCCCGCCAAGATCATTGGCCTTCTTGATGTCGGCGATGGTGATATTGAATTTGCGGGCGATGATCCCCAGGGTGTCGCCCTCCTTCACCACATAGATTTTATACTGGACCTGCGGGGGAGCGGACGCGTTGTTTGTCCCAGGCGCGGCCACGGCTGTGGCGGGAAGCCCGACCAGGAGGATGATGACGGCGATGATCAACCCAGCCCATACAAAAGCCCGTAATCTCACGGCAGAAGCCTCCTTGTGGGGGAACGTGCGGGGAAGAAACAAGGGGACGGCTTGCAGATCGCGTCGCGGGACGCGGCAGGAAGAGTATACACCATCTTTCTATCATGGCCAAAGCGCCGATGAAGGCCCTGTTCGCGGGCCGATGTCGCGTGTTCGCGCCTACAAGCGGGCGCGTCAAGGCTATTGGCGCATGAGGATCGGCAGATAGATCGACGCGGGGGCTTCTCCGGACATGGAAGCGATGGTGAGGGTGTAGGTCATGTGGAGGTCGCCTGACTCGAGCACGCTGTCGGGAAAGGTCTGCCAGCTCATCACATCGCGGTCGCTGGCAGGATCGAAGAGGATGGCGGGGCGCTGTTCGTTATCATAGCGGCCGGATCCGGAAGGGTGTTCGCCATCGGTAGCTACGGGGATGGCCTCTCCGATGGGACGTCCCGCGGACGCGTCATAGCGCCGAGCGAAGATGTCGGCGTTGTATTCCAGCCCGATAGGAATCGATCACGCCCTGGGGATCGTTGCGCGCGTCCTCTCAGATGCGCATCACCTCATCCCGGATGGGATATCCTCTTGTTGTACAGCTTCCCATTTCACCCCTCAGCTTTTGGCTGGAAGCAAACCCATCGGTTA
>DUEQ01000494.1 GCA_011192085.1 Caldilineae bacterium | reverse complement strand
TGAAAATGGAGATTCGTCGAGATTCCATTGCCATTGGACCTCGGACAGTCACCATTTTTCATTGGTATCGGCGCGGGCTCGCCCGTCGTCGGACTATTTCAAAATATAGAACGTCGCCCGCTTCTGGCCGATTTTCAGGATCAGGCCCTTGTCCACCAAGTCGGCCAGATCGCGACGCAGGGTTTCAGGGCTGGCGTCGGGACACAAGGTCTGATATTCGCGGTTGGTGATGCGACGGTTTTTCTGCAAGAACGCCAGGGCTTTCTCCTGGCGGGGGTTAAGTTGCAGGTGGGCGTAGAGGTTGGCGGGCGGGCCCGCGCCCACCAACGCCTCCGCCCCGCTGTGGATGGTCACTTTGAATCCGGCGCTGGTCTCGGTGAATTCGGGCGGGGGCAGGCCCTCTTCCTCACACACCCGGATCATCCGATCGATGCCGTAACCCAGCCGCTCGATGAATCCCATCTCGGAGAGCACTTGCACGATGGCTTCGTTGCGGCTGTACCGCTCCTCGACGATGTTATCCAAAGTAACGTGGCCGGGCAGGCGTCCGGGCGAGTAGACCTCCATGCGGTCGCTGAACATGAGGATGCGGATGTTGTCCCCGCGGATGCTGTAATCGCGGTGGGCCACCGCGTTGACAATGGCCTCCCGCACCACGGAAATGGGATACTCGGGGACTTCCTCGCGCTCGAAGCCGCGGATGCGCATGCCCCGACGCATGTTGGCGTTGACAAAGGCTTCGGCCTGGCGGATCTGATCGGGAAGCGCGCCCTGGATATCCTCGCGGATGAAATCATCGCTCATGGCGGGCCCGGCGTAGCGCACGCCGGTGATCTCGGCGGAGCGCAGCCAGCGCTGAGGATGTTTGCCGAAGAGGAGCAGGCCGGCCATGGTGGGGCGCAGCCCCTTGTCGGTTTCGGCCAGGCACCCACGGCTTAGCAGGAGGTCGTTGGGGTCCTCGTCGGGCGGGCGTTTCAGCAGATGGATGTAGGCCCGAACCCGGTCAGGGTCCAGGGCTTCGAGGGTGGCCCCGTGAGGCGTTTGCGCCTCGAAGCTGGCTTCGCCGCGGTTCAGCAGCAGGATGCGCAGTTCGTGGGGCATGAGAGGGCGGGTCTCCCGGCCCGAGCGCACCAGATACTGTCCCCGCACGCTGTACACGTGGGGCAGGCCCGCGGGCACTTGGCTCACGCACACGGTCTTGCCATCCAGCTCGATGAGTTGGGGCAGGGGCAGGATGAGGGGAGGCGAGGGCAGCAGCGCGGCCGAAGCCATCAATTCCCGCGCGACGTCGGGATCCCCAACGCCGGGGACCTTCCGGGCCTTGGTGGCGCCGAGGATGACGAGGCCGCCATGGGCGTTGGCCAGCGCGGCCATGGCCTCGGCGATCTTGCGCGCGGAGGCGCGGGCGCCCAGTAGCGCGGTCTTGGGGCCGGGACCTTCCTTGATGATCTGGCGGATGGCGTCGGGGGTGAGGGAGGATGCGGGCATAAAGCAGTAATCAATAAGCAGTCATCAGGGGACGGTTCTTTCTTCGGCGCGGAGGATGCGCCAGCGCACAGGGTCTTTGACCGTAGCCGGGGGGATCATTTCCACTGTCCAGCGCATGCTGTGGAGGCCATCGCGGGCATTGAAATCCACGTCCACGAACGAGCGGGGCTGCTCCGGGGGTTGATCGGTGATGACAGGCTCGGAGATGTGCAACACCCGGACGTTGTCGAACGTTTGAACCGACGCGCTTTCCCGCCACCGGTTCCGCTTCTGGTCGAGCAGAAAGGCCAACACCTGCCCCTCGGGAAAGGCGGGCTCGGAGGGGATCTCGCGGGTGCAGAAACGGAGTTGGCTTTCGTCGTAATGGGCGCTAAAATGCCAGGTGGCGGGATCTTTGCCATCCCCTTCCAGCGTCCATGCCGCCACGCGGCAGATGTTGGAGCGGTCCACTTGCGGCTCCCAGGCCCAAACCTGGGTGATTTTGTCAGGATCGTCCTTCCAGGCCTTCCAGTCTTGGGGATCGGAGCTGCTGAGGCTGAACCAGCCGGGGGTGGTGGCCAGGGCGCCGTTGTATCCGAATTCGGGGCTCATCCACCAGAAGATGGCAAAGCGATTGATCACGCCGTCGTGGATTTTCCCTTTCACCAGCAGTTTGGCTCCCGACATGGCCTGAGCTTGGGGCGCGGGCGTGGCTGCCGGGGTGGGCGTGGGCGTGAGGATGCTCTGGCTGCCCGCGGTTCGAAATTCGATGTCGGAATCGCTCAGATAGCCCAGGTTTTTTGAGGGGGTGTAATCGGGCAGGAGCCTGTAGGGGATCAGATAGGCGGGGGCCTGGCTGGCGATGGGAATGCTGAAGTCGTTCCGGGGGCGGTTCTGAGCGTCGTAGATCACCGCGCCGACCCGGTCTGCATTATAGCCATCCTTATAGAAAAACAGCCATTCAGGCTCGGCGTCATGATCGATGTTGATCTGCACCAGGCCGTCATCGCGATAATACGCCTGCCACTGCGGAGGCTTGATCTCGTCCAGGTTGACGTTGAGGGGGGTGGTGTTGGCGGGCGTTTTTCCTAAAAAGATGACGGCTGAGGTGACGAGGACAAAGCTAACGCCCAGAATCGCCAGGATGGTGCGGAACATGAGGGGGTGTCCTTAGCCTGAGGGGGGCGGTTCAGATTCTGGGGGCGGAGGTTCGGGCGCTGGCAGCAACGTCAGGGCCAGCACCTGTTCGAGATGGGAGGCGAATTGGATGTGGAGGGCGCGGCGCACGTGTTTGGGGACTTCGGTTAGGTCCTTTTCGTTGCGTTTGGGCAGGATGACGGTTTTGAGACGGTTGCGGTGGGCGGTGAGCAGTTTTTCTTTCAATCCACCCACGGCCAGCACCCGGCCGCGCAGGGTGATCTCCCCCGTCATGCCGATGGTGTGGTCCACCGGGCGGCCCGTCAGGGCGGAGATCAGCGCCGTGGCGATGGTCACGCCCGCGGAGGGGCCGTCTTTGGGGATGGCGCCCTCGGGAAAGTGGAGATGGATGTCATGTTTGTCGAAGTCGAAGTCCTGAAAGCCGTAATCCTGGGCGTGGCTGCGGGCGTAGGAGAGCGCGGTCTGGGCCGATTCTTGCATGACCTCGCCGAGCTGGCCGGTGAGGATGAGGCCGCCCTTGCCGGGCATGATCAACGCCTCCACCTGCATCACATCCCCGCCGCCTTCGGTCCAGGCCAGGCCCGTGGCCACGCCCACCTTGTCGCCATCCTCCAGTTTGTAGCCTTCGTAGCGGGGCGGGCCCAGAAGGTCGTGAACGATGGCGGGGGTGATGCGTTTGCGCACGGTTTTGCCCGCGGCCACGCGACGTGCGATCTTGCGGAAGATTTTGGCCAGCTCCCGCTCCAGATTGCGCACGCCCGCCTCGTAGGTGTAATGGCGGATGATCTCATCCAGGGACGCGTCGGAGATGTGCAACCCCAGGTCGGTGAGGCCGTGCTCCTTGAGCAGGCGGGGGATGAGGAATTTGCGGGCGATGAGATGTTTTTCGAAGTCCGCGTAGCCAGGGAATTCGATAACCTCCATCCGGTCCAACAGGGGGGAGGGAATCTGATAGGGGTTATTGGCGGTGGTGATGAAGAGGACGTGGCTGAGATCGTAGGGCGCGTCGAGATAGTGGTCGCTGAACGCGTGGTTCTGTTCGGGGTCCAGCACCTCCAGCAGCGCGGCTGAGGGGTCGCCGCGGAAGTCATAGCCCATCTTGTCCACTTCATCGAGCATGAACACGGGGTTGACCACGCCCGCGTTGCGCATGGTCTGGATGATGCGGCCCGGCAGCGCGCCGATGTAGGTGCGGCGATGCCCGCGGATCTCGGCCTCATCGCGCACGCCGCCCAGGGAGACGCGCGCGAACGCTCGGCCCAGGGCCTCGGCGATGGATTTGCCCATGGAGGTCTTGCCGGTGCCGGGCGGGCCCACAAAGCAGAGGATGGGGGTGCGCATGTTGTCGCCAGCCAGTTTGCGCACCGCGATGTGTTCCAGGATGCGTTCTTTGGCTTTGTCCAGGCCATAGTGATGGGCTTCCAGCACCTCCTCCGCCCGATCGATGTCGATATCCTCTTCATCGGGCTTGCCCCAGGGCAATTCCAGCAGCCAGTCGAGATAGGTGCGGACGATGGTGGTTTCGGGGGCCATGGGGGGCATGGCGCTGAGGCGGTTCAGCTCCTTGTGCGCTTTGGCTTTCGTCCCCTCGGGCATGGCCGATTCCTGAATCCGCTTCCGCAGTTCCAGGATCTCCTGGCTGAATTCGTCGCCTTCGCCCAATTCCGCTTGGATCACGCGCATCTGCTCCCGCAGGAAGTACTCCCGCTGGGAATCCTCCATCTTGCGCTGCACCTGTTCGTGGATTTCATTTTCCAGCTCCAGAACATCCAGCTCCTCGGCCAGGAAGATGCTGGTCTTGCGCAGGCGCTCCATGGGGTCGGTGGTCTCCAGGATCTGCTGCCGTCGATCCAGGGGGATGGGTAGGGAGGAGATGATGAGGTCGGAGAGCCAGCCGGGATCGTCCGCGTTCATGGACGCGATAAGGACTTCTTCGGGGATGGAGGGGTTGAAGAAGGTGACTTTTTCGAAGAGGACGAGCACGGCCCGGCGCAGCATCTCGTCGTCATGCTCGAAGGATGCGATGTGTTCAGGGATGCGACGGCCCACCACCCGCAGGTAGGGGCGTTCGTGAACGATCTCGATGATCTCCACCCGGTATTCGCCGTGGGCGAACAGGCTTTGCGTGCCGTCGGGCATGCGCAGCATGCGTTCGATGGTGATCTCCGTGCCGATTTTGAAGAGATCGTCCACGGTGGGGTATTCGATGGTGGGGTCCCGCTGGGCCGCGACCAGCAGGGGCAGGTCCTCATCCTGCGCAGCTTCCAGCGCGCGGCGGGAGATATCCCGGCCGATGAAGATGGGGGTGACCATGCGCGGGTAGAGGACGATGTCGCGCGAGGCGATGACCGGATATTCCTGGATCAGATCGTCTTCCTCCAGGTCGTATGCGGGCGTTTGGGGATGGGGTTGTTGCATGGTGGCGCTGAGGAATGGGAATTCCTCATGAAAGCGTCTCATGAAGGGGTCGTTGGGATCGTAAGGCATATGGTTTTTGAGATGGTATTCATATTTTTGTGGGGCAAGTCTCAGAGCCAAGGCTGGTTTCGTGAAACGTCAAGCGTCACGTCCTGACGTTTCACGATGGACGTTGGTCCCATGGCGCAGATCGGCCAACTTTGCCGCCGAAACCGTTTCGCAAGCAACGCCAACGTTATTTTCGAGGCAACATGGGCGTGAATTGGCCGTCGATGGGTTCGGCGAAATGGGCCCAATCGTCGGGGGGCAGGGCTTGAGGGGCGATCTCGGCCCAGGCTTCGCGGGCCGCGGCCACGACGAAGATGGAACCCGCCACGAGGATGAGGTCCTCCTCCCCCGCCAGGGTCAGGGCCCGTTCCAGGCCCGGCTTCGCGTCTTGGGTGAGATGGAGGGGCGTGTGTGGAAACAGCTCGCGGGCCGTTTCGTGCAGGCGACGGGGATCCGCAGCCCGGGGATGAAAACTTCGGGTGAGGATGATGGCGTCGGCCTCGTCGCCCAGGACTTGCAATATGCCGGGGATGTCCTTGTCGGCGGACGCGCCGAACAAGAGGATGAGACGGCGGTGGGGGTACAGGCGCAGCGCGTTTTTCAGCCGGGCCGCGCTGTCGCGATTGTGGGCGCTGTCCAGGAGGATGGTGGGGCGTCGGGCCAGAGTCTCCAAACGCCCCGGCCAGATGGTTCGGGCCAGTCCCTGGCGTAAGGCCGCCTCCGAGATGGCTGGATCGCCCAGCGCGTGGACGAGGGCCACGGCGATGGCGGCGTTCACGGCCTGATGTTCGCCTGCCAAGGGCGTGTAAGCTTCCCTAATGGTACTATGTGGTCCGTGGATGTCAAGCCAGACGCCGTCGGGCGTGAGTTCGCGAATCTCCCATCGCCAATCTTCCCCCACGCGGATCAGCGGCGCGTCGGCCTGGGCCGCGGCCCGTTGGATGACGGCCATGGCCTCGGGCGGCTGCGGGCCCGTCACCACAGGCGCGCCGGGCTTGATCACGCCCGCCTTCTCGCCCGCGATCGCCGCGAGGGTGTCTCCCAGCAGGTCTGTGTGCTCTAGACTGAGCGCGGTGATGGCACAGGCTCGGGGGGTGATCACGTTGGTGGCGTCCAGCCGTCCGCCCAGGCCCACCTCGATCACCGCCCAATCCACCGCTGAGCGGGCAAAGTGCATGAAGGCCAGGGCGGTGATGATCTCAAAGGTGGTGGTGCGGGGCAGATGGGCGATGACGGGCTTGAGCTCCTCCCACAGCGCGATGAGCTTCTCGCGCGGGATGAACGCGCCATCGATGCGCAAGCGTTCACGGAACGTATGGAGGTGGGGGGAGGTGTAGAGGCCCGTGCGCCACCCCGCGGCTTGCAAGATCGACGCCACCATGGCGGAGGTGGACCCCTTGCCCTTGCTGCCCGCGATGTGAATGGAAGGAAACGCGTCCTGCGGATCGCCCAGAAGCGTCATCAACGCCCACATGCGATCGAGATTGTAGGTCTCGGCGTTGTAGGGGTGCTGGCGGGTGCGGCTGTAATCGACGTGGGCGAAGATCTCCCGCAGGGTGCGGGTGTAAGCGTCATCTGTCATAGGGGAAATCGGTATGGAATGGCTTTCTAT
>DUEQ01000493.1 GCA_011192085.1 Caldilineae bacterium | reverse complement strand
TCCAAGTGAAGAGTGAAACATACTGAACATCTGCCTTTTCCCCCGGAGGTCCCCATGCGTAAGACACGTTTCCCCCTCATCCTGGCGCTTTTGCTCCTGCTCCTCGTTCTGGCGGGATGTCGCAAGCAGGAGGAGACGCCGCCCGCGTTTCAGTTCACGCCCGCGGCTACGTCTGTCATGGATCAGGCTGGAGCAGGCCCTGGCCCAAGCAGCGTGCCCCAAATCCTCGTTGTCAAGACCGAGCTGCGTCCGGCCATCGATCCCGCCTGTCTGCAAGACGTGGAGCGGTTCGCGTTGGTGAGCGCGCCCTTGCCCGAAGATGGGCTGGAGCCGGGCGTGGTGCACGTCTTTTGCGCGGTGGGCGCTCCCGCGAACGCCGCCGTCACCTTCACCCTCACGTCGCCTGAGGGCGAAACACAAACCTTCCTGGCCCCCAGCATCGATCAGGGCGACGTCAACGTCGCTGTGCAGCCTATCACCATCGGCGCGGACGCCGCGCCGGGCAAGTGGGGCTTGATCGCCACCTATGGGGATCTGTCCGATGGGATGACCTTCGAGGTGCGGCCCGCCACTCAGCCCTTTGTGACGCTGGCTGAGCCCGTGACTGAAAACCCCGCGGTGGTCAAGGCCGCGGTGGGCGGGTTGGAGCCCAACGCCCGGGTGCATTTCGCGGTCTATCGCTTGCAACCCGGCGGGATCGAGGATGGCGTGGCCGTGGCCCAGGGCGAACTCCTCATCGAGAATCTGATCCAGGTGGATGAAGAAGGACGGGCGGATGTCCAGCTCGATGTGGCGGATCAGCCCAGCGGGCCTTATCTCCTGGCCATCTTCCTGCCTGACCAGCCTGCATCGGCCACCGCGTCGCTCCAGCTTCCTGCTCAGGAGCGGATGGCGGTGGCGGTGAATATCTATCGCGAGACCGCCGCGGCCGGCCAGGAGGTGAACGAGCCGCCCGCGGCCCCCTCCCAGCCTCCCTCCCAACCCATCAGCCTCCAACCCGGCGACCTGCCCGCGGCCCCAGTGCTGGCCGAAGGCAGCGGCGGCCTGCCCGATACCGTGACCTTCGCCCTGAAAGCGGCCTCCCTGCCCCAATGCCTTCCCGCCCCCTCCCCCACCATCACGCTGTGGCCCGCCACAGGAGAAGTGGGCCAATGGTGGTATGGCTGTGTGAGCGGGTTCGCCCCCAACGCCCCCCTGCAAGTGGACGCCACCCTGGGCAACGGCGCGACCACATCCTACAATTTGACCGCAACCAACGATCAGGGCGTCAAGACCTTCCGCTGGTATGCGCTCCCCGCGGAAGGCGCGGGCGAGTTCGCCATCACCCTCTCCGATTCGGAAGGGCATCAGGCCCAGGTGAGCTGGCGCATCGCGGCCGCTCAGAGCCCGCATGTGCTAGTGTATCCTCACGTGATCCTCAAGGATGTCGGGGCGGAGCTGGCGTTGGCGGGCTTCAGCGCCCGTCAGCAGGTGCAAATGGGCGTCTATCGTCTTGAAGGGGATGTGGGAACCCGAGTCGCGACCTTTCAGGTGAAGGCGGATAAGCGTGGCCAGCTTCAGCAGGCCTTCACCCTGGCGCGAGATCTGGATCCGGGCGTCTACGCGCTCCTCGCGCAGAGCGCCCCCACCTACCATTTCGAAGGCATCGACGCGCCCGCCACCGCGGTGGAATTCTTCAGCGTGGGCGCACCCCTGCCCGAGCGATATGAACTCTACACGCTATCTGTGGGCCGGGCCGCGGGCATGGAAGCGGCCCTGGGCGAGAGCGCCCCGCCATCTGAGCAGCCCGCCACGCCTGAACCCTCCGCCCCCGCGGTTTCGGGCATTCCGGCTACCCTCGCCCTCCCCATCGACAGTAGCCAGGCGCCCACGTGTCCCGATTCGCAAGCCGGCAAGCCCGCCATTTGCATGTTGCCCGCCGTCACTCAGCGGGCCACCTACGTGTACATGCTCATGCACGGGTTTAAGCCCAATGCCAAGTTCGTGATTGCCGTGACCACGCCCACGGGCAAGACAGAGAAGTTCAGGGTGCAGGCCAATCAGGAGGGGCTGGCTGACGCCCATTGGTATGCGCTGAACAACGAGAAGTTGGGTCTGTATCGGGTGCAGATTCGGGGCGGAGGCAAGAAGTTCGTGGGTGCGTTCAAAGTGATCAAGGCCACGACGCCCCATGTGGTGGTGCAGCCCCGCTCGCCTAAACCGGGCACGCCCGTGATCATCAGCATCAGCGGCCTGAAACCCAACACAACTTACGTGCTGGCCCGCTATCGCAGCGTGGGTGAGCGTGAGGGGCAGGTGCAGTTCGAACTCATCGACAAAACGGAGATGACCACGGGCAAAGGGGGCGGCGCTCAGGAGATCTTCCGCACCCGGGAGGAGGACGACGGGACGCTCTTCCTGGCCGCGCTCTACGAAAAGGGGGGTTCTCAGCCCCTGGCGAAGGAGGTCTACGGGCCGGGTCAGGATCTCTATCTGCGCTATCCCTTCGCCTGGGGTCAGAATTCGCAGGAAGGGAACTGATGTCGGACGAACTCACCCACATTCAGGAGGCGATCCAGGCCTGTCAGCGCTGCGCGCTGGCAGGCTTTCCCATTCAAGGTCCGCCCATTTTCTCCGGTCCCGCCGACGCCCGCCTCATGGTCATCGGCCAGGCGCCGGGCAGAGTGGAGGTGAATGCGACCCATAAGCCCTTCAGCGGCAGCGCGGGCAAGCGTCTGTTTCGATGGTTCAAGCAGGCGGGCTGGGAGGAGACCGATTTTCGGGCTAGGTTCTATATGACGTCGGTGACTAAATGTTTCCCCGGCCCCAACAAGTCGGGGCGGGGCGATCGCGCGCCGACGCGCAGGGAGCAGGCGTTGTGCGAAGAATGGCTGCTGGCGGAATTGACGCTGGTGGCCCCAGAGGTGGTCGTGCCCGTGGGCAAGCTGGCCATCGAACGTTTCTTCGGTCGCGGGCGCAGGCTGGCCGAGATCATCGGCGGGCGGTATCAGATCGATGGCCGGATCGTGATTCCCCTGCCCCATCCCTCGGGCGCGTCGGTCTGGATTCAGAAGCGGGCGCATCAGGCGTTGATCCACCGGGCGTTGGGGCATCTGGCCGCGGTGAGGCGGGAGCTGGGGCTTTAGCGTCGCCCTGAAGACCCTCAAAAACCCAAGAGGGCCCACGGCTACCCGACCGTGGACCCTCTATCAAAAAGGAGGAGAAGAAGAGATTGCCATCTCTAGTTACCAGTATAGCATCCTTGCGCGAAGGCTTCTGGACGCAAAACCTACGCTTTCCCTACGGAAATGGCACAAAAGCGCCGTAGGCCAGCTTTCATTATCTCGCCACACCTCCCTGCTTTTCCTCCCCTTTGCCCCTTGGCGACTTCGTGTCTTTGTGGTATTTACGAGGGACGGGTGAATAACTACCCCAGGGCCTCTTCAAAGTC
>DUEQ01000492.1 GCA_011192085.1 Caldilineae bacterium | reverse complement strand
TCCCGCCGATGATCACCACCATCCTCATCTCCCTCATCAAAATCCTCGTCCTGCTGATCATCCTGTTGACGGGGTTTGCGTATCTGACCTACATGGAACGCAAGCTGTTGGGCCGGTTCCATGTGCGTCTGGGCCCGAACCGCGCCGGGCCTTTTGGCCTGCTGCAACCCATCGCAGATGCGGTCAAGGCCATTTTCAAGGAAGAGGTCGTGCCGGGGCATATCAAGGATAGGTTCATCTATCTGTTGGCCCCCGTGCTGACGATGATCACGCCTCTCATCGCCTTTGCGGTCATCCCCATCGCGCCCGATCTCACCATCGCCGGCTACACCATCCACTTTTACATCGCGGACGTCAACATCGCCATCCTTTACATCGTGGCAGTGACCAGCTTCGCGGCCTATGGCGTCATCCTGGGCGGGTGGAGCGGCTACAATAATTACGGCCTGTTGGGCGCGTTGCGCACCGCGTCGCAGATGATCAGCTACGAGCTGCCCATGGGCATCCTCATCGTGTCCATCATCCTGGCCACGAATATCGGCGTGGGCGAGGGAACCATGAGTCTGGTGGACATCATCGAGCGTCCCCGGCCCTGGTGGCTGTGGCTGTGGCTCTTCCTGGCCTTCATTCCCTTCTTCATCACCATGCTGGCGGAGAACAATCGCAGCCCCTTCGACCTGCCCGAGACCGAAAATGAGCTCATCGCCGGGTATCAGATCGAGTACGGCGGGATGAAGTTCGCCATGTATATGATGGGCGAATACCTGAGCATGATCGTCTCTGCCGCGGTCATGGTCGCCATCTTCTTCGGCGGCTGGAAGGGACCGTTGGCCACGCCAGGGACCTGGTACGGCCCGCTGTTCGGCTTCAGCTGGTTTGTGCTAAAGGTCATCGCCATCCTGTTCATCTACATTTGGGTGCGGGCCAGCGTGCCCCGCATCCGTTATGACCAGCTTCTGGCTTTCAACTGGAAAGTGCTCTTTCCCCTGTCGTTGGTCTACATGGCCATCACCGCGGTGATGGTGGCGGTGGTGTGATAGGGTCGTCGCGACCGTTAACATCATCCGAAGCTCAACTCCCTTCTGACAATAGTGATAAATCACGACATCTCCATCTTCCAGATCTGTTATGAGCGTAAAAGACCTTGTCCAAGGCGCAGAATTCATCGCCAAATCCATGGGCGTCACCCTAAAGACGTTGGTCAGAGAGGCCCCCAATACGGTGGAGTATCCCGACGAGCCCGCGGCCATCTATCCGCGCTTTCGCGGACGTCATGAGCTGCGGCGGTATGAGAACGGCATGGAGCGCTGCATCGGCTGCGCGTTGTGCGAGGCCGCGTGTCCGACCGGCGCCATCTATGTCCTGGCTGCGGAAAACGATCCCGATAATCCGGTGTCGCCGGGCGAGCGCTACGCCGAGGTTTATGAAGTCAATCTCATGCGCTGCATCTTTTGCGGCGATTGCCAGCGAGCCTGTCCCACCGAGGCCATTGTGTTGGGACATAATTTCGAGCTGGCCCAATATGAGCGCGTGGAATTGATTCTGGATAAGGACGCGCTTCTCAATCCTCCCACGCCCAACGTCATCATCCGACCGGACGCATGATTTAACCGACGGCGCAATGTCGCGTGATCACGGAATCCTGAACACACTCCATTCCATCGAACCGCCATGAGCCTGATTTTCTTCGCCATCCTCGCCCTCTTCGCCCTGGCTACGGCCCTGGGCGTGATCCTGAGCAAGAACGCGGTGTATAGCGCCCTGTGGCTGCTGGGCCATTTCTTGGTCATCGCGCTCATGTATTTCGCGCTCTCCGCCCAATTCCTGGGCATTGTGCAGGTCATCGTCTACGCCGGCGCGATCGTGGTCCTGTTCCTGTTCGTGATCATGCTCATCGGCGGGACCATCACCCCCATGGTGCACGAGGCCAGGCCTTACGCCCGCGCCGCCGCGGTCGTCCTGGGCGCGGTCTTTCTGCTGGGGATGCTCTTCGCCGTGGGCAGGGGCGTAACCGCCTTTCCTGAGCCCGCGGGCGCGCCGGGGGCGGGCAGCGTGCAGGCCGTGGCCGAACCTCTCTACACCACGTACCTCCTGCCCTTCGAGCTGGCGTCGGTGCTGCTCCTGGCGGGCATGCTGGGCGGCATCGTCCTGGCCTTGAAAGAAAGGAAACGCTCATGATCCCAACCACCTACATCCTCCTCCTCTCCGCCATTATCTTCACCATCGGCGCGGTGGGCGTGCTCGCGCGGCGCAACGCGCTCATCATCTTCATGAGCATCGAGATGATGCTGAACAGCGTCAATCTCACCCTGGTGGCGCTGGCCAACCAGTGGGGCAATCTCACCGGCCAAGTGTTTGTATTCATCGTCATTGCCGTGGCCGCGGTGGAGGTCGCGGTGGGTCTGGCCATCATCATGGCCATTGTTCGACATAAAGACACCACCAACATCGATGAAGTCCATCTGCTGAAAGGGTAACGCCCATGCTTTCATTCGCCTGGATCATCCTGGTCTTTCCCGCCCTGGGCTTGCTCATCAACCTGGCTTTTGGCAAGCGCATGGGCAAATCCTACATCGCTCTGACCGCGGGCGCGGCTGTATTCGCCTCGTTTCTCACCGCGGTGGGGCTAGCCTTTGGGCTGGCGGCCCTGCCTGAAAGCGCCCGCGCGGTCACCGTCCCCCTGTGGTCGTGGATTCATATCGGCGATTTTCAGGTGGATTTCGCCCTGCTCATCGATCCCCTGTCCGTGGTCATGGCCCTGGTAGTCACGGGCGTGGGCTTCATCATCCACTGGTACGCAGCCACCTATATGCTGGTGGATGACCGGCATCAGGCGTTGAGCCTGCGCATGTATGGCCGCTTCTTCATTTATCTGAACTTCTTCATCCTGATGATGCTCACCCTGGTGCTGGCCAACAACTATCTCCAGCTCTATGTGGGCTGGGAAGGCGTGGGCGTGGCCTCGTACTTGCTCATCAGCTTCTGGTTCTATAAGCCTTCGGCCGCGGATGCGGGCAAAAAGGCGTTCATCGTCAATCGGGTGGGCGATTTCGGCATGGCTCTGGCCATCATGTGGCTCTTCTTCCTGTTCGGGAAGGAGGCGGGCAGCCTGGCCTTTGCGGATATCTTCCATGCCGCCGAGGGAGCGGGCGCGGCCGCGACGGCTGCGCTCACGGGCGTGACCCTGCTGCTCCTGCTGGCGGCTACGGGCAAATCGGCTCAAATCCCCCTGTTCGTGTGGTTGCCCGATGCTATGGAAGGCCCGACTCCGGTCTCGGCCCTCATCCATGCCGCCACCATGGTCACCGCGGGCGTCTACATGATTGCCCGCTCCCACCCGCTTTTCGAGATGGCTCCCGCCACCATGACTGTTGTGGCCTGGATCGGCGCGCTGACCGCGCTTATGGCCGCGTCCATCGCCATCGTCCAAACGGATCTCAAGCGCATCCTGGCCTACTCCACCATTTCTCAGCTCGGATACATGTTCATCGGCGTGGGCGTGGGCGCTTTCTCCGCGGGCGTCTTCCACTTGATGACCCACGCGTTCTTCAAGGCTCTGCTCTTCCTCACCGCGGGCTCGGTGATGCACGCCATGCATGGGGAATTGAATATCGACCTCATGGGCGGGCTGAAGAAGAAGATGCCCAAGACCTACTGGCAATTCCTCATCGGCGCGGCCGCGCTGGCCGGATTTCCCCTCCTGGCCGGGTTCTGGTCCAAAGACGCCATCCTCTACGAAGCTTTCCTCACCTCTCCTTGGCTGTGGGGCGTGGGCATCTTTACGGCTTTACTCACCGCGTTCTATAGCTTCCGGGCCGTGTTCCGAGCCTTTCACGGCGAACCTCGCAGCGACCACGCGGAACACGCCCACGAGCAGTCTCCGGGCATGACCTTCCCCCTGTGGTTCCTGGTTATCGGCTCCCTGTTCGCCGGGCTGCTGGGGCTGCCCGCCATCTTTGGAGAGCATGTGAACGCGCTGGGGAATTGGCTGGCGCCCGTCTTTGCAGGCCTGGAGGGCGAGGGCCACGGCCACGGCTCCGAAAGCCTGGAACGAACCCTGTTCCTGGTCTCCAGCGGCGTTGCGCTCCTGGGCATCGTTATCGCCTACGCCCGCTACATCCCCGAATGGGGATGGGCCAGGTCCCTGCAAAAGCTCTTCTCGCCCTTGCAGAACGCGCTGGAGCACAAATACTGGGTGGATGAGCTCTACATGGCCGTCATTGTGAATCCCCTGCGTCGCCTGGCGGCATGGTTCTACCGGGTGGGCGACGGGCGATTCATCGAGGGCATTGTCAATGGCGTGGGAGCTTACACCCTGCGCGCGGGCGCTTTCGCGGCCCGGCTGCAAACGGGCGTGCTGGGCGTCTATGCCCTTTCCTTCTTCGTCGGCGTCGTCTTGATTGTGCTGTACTTCCTCATCGTTGTTTGAGTTTTGCAACTTACGCATTGCGAACCACGCACCGCCATCATTCCAAGTCCCTGTCATCCCTATGGACAATCTCGCTCCCTTTCCCCTTCTCTCCCTCATCATCTGGCTGCCGACGCTGGGTGCGGTGTTGCTGCTCTTCTTTCAGGATGAAGAGCGCATCAAGACCGTGGCCCTGATCACCGCGTTGGCTGATTTCGCAGTCTCCCTGTTTCTTCTGGCGTGGTGGGTCAACGACGGGAGTATGCAATACCAGGAGATGATTCCCTGGGTTCCCAATCTGGGCGTCAACTACCATCTGGGCGTGGATGGCATCAGTCTGTTCTTGGTGCTGCTGACGACGCTGCTGGGACCCATCGTCGTGCTGTTCTCCTGGCGTCATGTGAAGGATCACCTGAAGGCCTTCATGTTCCTGCTGCTGGTGCAGCAGACGGGCATGTTGGGCGTCTTTCTGGCCCTGGACCTGGTGATCTTCTTCATTTTCTGGGAATTCACCCTCATTCCCATGTATTTCCTCATCGGGCGCTGGGGCGGCAAGAACCGGGTGTACGCCGCGGTGAAGTTCTTCCTCTACACCATGGCGGGCTCGGCCCTGATGCTGGTGGTCATCCTGGTGCTCTATTGGCAGGGGGGGAGCTTCGATTGGATGGCGTTGCAGGGCATGGAGATGCCTTTATCCCTGCAGATATGGGCTTTTCTGGCTTTCGCCCTGGCCTTCGCCATTAAGATTCCCTTGTTCCCCTTCCACACCTGGCTGCCCGACGCGCATGTGCAGGCCCCGACCGCGGGCTCGGTCATTCTGGCAGGCGTGCTGTTGAAGATGGGTTCGTACGGGTTCATGCGCTTCAACCTGCCCCTCTTCCCCGAAGCCACTCAGCTCTACGCGCCCCTGCTGGCTTTCCTGGCGATGGTCGGCATCATCTACGGCGCGCTGGTGGCTTTGGTGCAGAAGGATGTCAAATCCCTGGTGGCGTATAGCTCCATCGCGCACCTGGGCTTTGTCATGCTGGGGGTGGCCAGCCTCACGAAACAGGGGCTTTCGGGCGCGGTGCTGCAAGGCGTGAACCACGGGTTGGCCACGGGCGCGCTTTTCCTCATGGTGGGCATGATCTACGATCGCCGCCACACCCGCCTTTTCTCCGAATATGGCGGTCTGTGGAAGCAAGTTCCGGTCTGGAGCGCATTCTTCATCATCGTCGTCCTGGCCTCGGTGGGGCTGCCCGGCCTGAATGGCTTTGTGGGCGAGTTCACCATCCTGGTGGGGGCGTTCCAGGCGAATCCCTGGTGGGCGGTGGTGGCCACCCTGGGCGTCATCCTCGC
This sequence comes from Caldilineae bacterium, assembly GCA_011192085.1. Lineage (GTDB taxonomy): Bacteria > Chloroflexota > Anaerolineae > J102 > J102 > M2005. The sequence goes on along the minus strand of DUEQ01000492.1, from coordinate 556 downwards.
GGCCTGGTATCTGCTCACCGCAGTGCGCAAGATGATTTTCGGGCCGCTGGATGAGGAAAAGAACGGCAACCTCCTCGATCTGAACAAGCGGGAGATCGTCGTCCTGGTCCCCCTGGTGGCGCTCTTCTTCTTCATCGGCCTCTACCCCAACTTCTTCCTGGATAAGATCAATCCGGCCGTAGATGTGCTGTTGCAGACGGTGCAGTCCTCCCCGCCGCCGTTCTAAGCGTCCAACGTCCAATGTCCACTGGATACTGAATACTGAATACTAAACGATGACCCTACCTCATCTCAATCTCCTCCCCCTCCTTCCCGAAATCATTATCGTCGGCGTGGCGTTGTTGCTGCTGGTTATCGATATGGCGACCCGGTTCAGCGATGCGCGCGTTGAGGGTTCGCTCATGGCTGGCGTGGCCCTCGCAGGCATGCTCGCGGCCGCGGGCGCGACCGTCGCCTATGCACGCTCCCCAAAACTGCTGGCCGAGGACTTCGAGGTCCTCAAGCCGACCGCGATTATCTCGGTGCCGCGGGTATTCGAACGTGTCTATACCAAGGT
>DUEQ01000491.1 GCA_011192085.1 Caldilineae bacterium | reverse complement strand
CCGCGCTGAATACTCTTAGCGTGGACGACAAGACGGCCTTGATTTTGAAAAGTTCTGGGTGGCATCGGCAAAGTGTAGCACAAAGGAAGGGAATTGTCACATTGTCATGACGAGAGAGGGGGGCTTGTGTTGCCTGGCGGATCGCGACGCCGCGCAGATGCCGCAGAAAGAACTGTTTTTCGCAGATGGAGAAAGATGAAACCGCCATCCATTCACTGGCCTTTGCATCTCGGATATTGGACAGTCGTGGGGACTTGCCAGCGCAGCGACAATCTTGTATAATTAAAGCGCTTTGAAATATAAAGCACTTTCGCCTTGGCTCCGGCGTACGTCAACCTGATCATGGCCCTGCTCGGCGGCGGGGCCCTCTTCTTCAGCGGCCTACACATCTATCGCACCTGGAGGTGACCTATGTCCGATCTCGATCCTAGCATCCATCAACCTGTACGCTTGCAGGTCATGGCCGCGCTGACCGCACTGCCCGACGACGCCCAAATGGAGTTCGTGGCCCTGCGCAAGATGCTGGAGCTCACCGACGGCAACCTCAGCGTGCACCTGCGCAAGCTGGAGCAGGAAGGCTATGTGCGGGTGGAGAAGGTCTTTGTGGGGCGCAAGCCCCGCACCTTCATCGCGGCCACGCCCGAGGGGCGCAAAGCATTCGATGATCATGTGCAGTCGCTGAAGCGTATCATCGGCGAATAGGCTTTAGCAAAGGGAGAGCGCTTGTCCCTCACGCTGTGACGTGCTAAGATCACGTCCATGAATCGCAACATGCTGCTCGCCGTTCTGATTAGCCTGGCATTCACCCTGGTGGAGATGGCGTTCGGGGTAACGTCGCACCCTGTCCTGGCCGATCCCTGCCCCGATCCCCGCAAAAGCGCGGGATATGTTCGCCGAGAGACGATGGATGAGTGCGCCCTTCTGCAAAACCCCAGCGCCATCCGTCGCCCAGGCGTCATCACCTACACGGTCGCATATGGCGACACCATGTGGGGCATCGCCCAAAAATTTGGGTTGGATGTGGACACCCTGCGTTATAGCAACCCCGAACTCTATCGCAATCCCGACGTCATCTATCCGGGCCAGGCGTTGCGCATCCTCCCCTTCCCTGGCGCGATTCACAGCGTGAAGAAGGGCGACACCCTGGAATCCATCGCCCGCAAGTGGCGCGTCTCGCCCGAGGCCATTGTCCGCTATCGCCCTAATCGCGTCGCACTAGGTCAAACCCTCTCGCCCGGGCAGGAACTGGTCATTCCCGGCGGACGGCTGGATGTGAACATCCCCAAACCCGCGCCCTCGCCCGAAGCTATCTTCGCCTGGCCCCTGCGCGGCTGGCTCAGTCAGGGCTATTCGGCCAGGCATCGGGCCATCGACATCGCCACCGCATGGGGCGCGCCCGTATACGCGGCGGGAGAGGGCCGGGTCGTGCGCGCGGGGTGGCTCTTCACCGGCTACGGTTTCTCCGTCATCATCCGCCACCCCAACGGCCTGGTCACCCTTTACAGCCACATGACCCATCCCGCTGTCAAAGTGGGAGATTGGGTGAAGCGGGGACAACATATCGGGTTGGTGGGCTCCACCGGCAACTCTACCGGGCCTCATGTGCATTTCGAGGTGCGCAAGAATGGCGTCCGCGTCAACCCTCTACCCTACCTTCCGCCCCTACCGCCCCACTAACACAGTTATCAGCAACCAGTTATCTGTGAACAGTGAACGGCGTGGAACTGACGGTTGAACTGATTACTGAATACTGAACACAGGCCATGAAACGTCCGCCCACCGTCGCTGTGATCGATTTCGGCTCCCAGACCGCCCAGCTCATCGCCCGCCGAGTGCGGGACCTGGACGTGTACAGCGAGCTGATCCCATGGAACGCGCCCGAGGAGCAACTGGCTCAGGCCGAAGCGTACATCCTCTCTGGCGGCCCCGCCAGCATCTACGAGGCGGACGCGCCTACGCTGCCTCCCATCGTACTGGAAAGCGGCAAGCCCGTGCTGGGCATTTGTTACGGCATGCAAGCCCTGGCCCAGGCGCTGGGCGGGCATGTCGCACCCGCCACTGCGCGCGAGTTCGGCCACACCATTGTGGAGATCGCAGGGGAGGCGCCCTTGCTTTCGGGTCTGCCCCAAAAGCTGGATGTGTGGATGAGCCACAGCGACCATGTGGATCGGCTGCCGCCGGGCTGGACGGTCCTGGGCGCATCCCACAACGACAACATCGCCATTATGGGCGACGTCGCCCGCAAGCGCTACGCGCTTCAGTTCCACCCGGAGGTGCAGCACACCCGTCAGGGCATGGATATCCTTCGCAACTTCCTCTTTAACGTAGCTGAACTGGAGGCGGACTGGACTCCGGCCAACTTCATCGAGAGCATGACGCAAGAGATCCGCGAGGGGGTGGGGGACAGTCGGGTGTTGTTGGGGCTCAGCGGCGGTGTGGATTCCTCGGTGGTGGCGGCCCTGGTGCATCGCGCCATCGGCGATCAACTTACCTGCGTGTTCGTGGACCACGGTATGTTGCGCCTGGGCGAGGCCGACGAGGTCTTCAAGACCTTCCAGCAGGCCCACGGCATCCACCTTATCGGCATCAACGCCGCGGAGCTCTTTTTGGAGGATTTGAAGGGCGTCACGGACCCGGAAGAAAAGCGGAAGCGCATCGGGCATCGCTTCGTGCGGGTGTTCGAAGCCGAGGCCGCGCGGCTGGTGGCCGAGACGCCGGGCGCGCCTTATCGATTTCTGGCCCAAGGCACCCTCTATCCCGACGTCATCGAGAGCGCGGCCACGGGACGGGAGCAGGCAGCCCGCACCATTAAGACGCATCATAACGTGGGCGGCCTGCCCGAGGACATCCAATTCGAGCTGCTGGAGCCCTTGCGCTATCTGTTCAAGGATGAAGTCCGCCGCGTGGGGCTGGCCCTGGGTCTGCCCGAACGCATCGTGTGGCGGCATCCCTTCCCCGGCCCGGGCCTGGCCATCCGCATCCTGGGCGAAGTCACCTGGGATCGGTTAGAGACGCTGCGACAGGCCGACGCCATCGTCATCCAGGAGCTGGAGGCTGCAAGCCTTTACCGGGCCACATCCCAGGCCTTCGCCGTGCTGCTGCCCGTGCGCACCGTGGGCGTCATGGGCGATTATCGCACCTATGGGAACGTCATTGCCATCCGCGTCGTCACCACAGACGACTTCATGACCGCGGATTGGGCGCGCTTGCCCGATGATCTGCTGGCTCGCATGGCCAACCGCATCGTCAACGAGGTCGAAGGCGTCAATCGCGTCGTCTACGACATCACCTCCAAACCTCCCGCTACGATTGAATGGGAGTAAGGTGCATCGCACCACCTCCATTTTCCAAACCATGTTCCGATTTTTTCGCTGGGCCGTTGTCATCGCCCTGGCTGCACTCATCCTCTATCTCGGCCCCTACTACGTGAATTACACCAAGGGTCGCGACGCCATTCCGCCGGGCGTGACCCTGGCCGGGATGAAGATCGGCGGCGACACCGCAGAGGAGGCTGCGGCCAACCTGCGCGCGGTCTATGAACGCCCCATCCTCGTCTATCATGGCGAAAACCGACTCGTGCTCAGGCCCGAGGATATCGGCTTTCAGGTGGACGCGAAGGGGATGGTGGCTCAAGCCCAGAAATATGGCCGGGGTTGGAACGCCACCTGGAATTTCTTCTTCTACGTCAGTGGCCAGCCCCCCATTCCCCACGACATCCCCCTGAAATATGCTTACGATCGGGAGAAGCTGGCGAATTGGATCAAGACCCAGGCCCGAAGCTACGACCATGCGTCCCTGCCTCCCACCGTCAACCTTGAGACGCTATCGTTCACCCAGGGACGACCGGGCGTGCGCACTGAACCGGGCCAGACCGCCATCAACATCGTCCGCGCTTTTACCGATCCCTATGACCGCGAGGCCCGCTTCGCGCTCATCACCGAACAGGATGAAAAGCCCGGATTCGAAGCGTTGGAAAAGGCTATGCGCGCCCGCTTCGAAAAATTCCCCGGCGTGTATGCCTCTTACTTCCAGTTCCTGCCCACAGGCGAGGAGATCGATATCGACGCGGACACCGCTTTCTCGGGCATGAGCACGGTCAAGATCGGCATTATGCTCCTTACCTACATGGACTATGATCTACCCCTGCCCGACAACATCACCAAATGGATCAGCATCACCGTCACCTCGCCCACAGCCAGCAACGCCGCGGCCAACGCGCTCATGTTCCACCTGGGCGACGGCGATGTGATGAAGGGCGCACAACGCGTCACTCAGTTCTATCGGGATTTCGGACTGAAAAACACCTTTATCGCTGTGCCCTACAATAGCGACATCCCCCCACCCATCATCCGCACCCCCGCCAACGCGAACCCCGAATACCACACCAACCCCGATCTGGCTACGCAGACCACGCCGCGGGATATGGGCGTCCTGCTGGCGGAGATCGGGCGCTGCGCCGACGACAAAGGCGCGTTGCTGGCCGCGTACCCCGACAAGCTCACGCCCGAGAAATGTCAGGAGCTCATCGGGTGGTTGGAGCAGAACCCGTTGGGATATCTCATCAAATATGGGGCGCCCGAAGGGACGAAGATCGGCCACAAGCACGGCTACGCGCCCGACACTCAGGGGGATGTGGCCATCATCTACGGGCCAGAGGGCCCCTATGTGCTGGATATCTATGTCTACCAATACGGTTGGGTGGTGTGGGATATGAGCAACCCGCTCATGGCCGATATCAGCCGCCTGGTGTGGAATTTCTTCCTCTTTCGGGAGGGCAAAGAACAGCTCCCCCCGCCCGTGTACCAAGAATCCAAGCCAGGGACAGATCAGTAGTCTGACTCTCGGCCTTCATGGCGCGACCTATGCGCTTCCCAGCCAGATGTAGGCCACATACGCGGCGTAAACCCCCAACAAAGTCCATCCCTCCCAGCGGGAGAGATTGAGTTTGGTGAGGAGAAACAGGAAAAGCAGGATGACGGTGCCAAACAACAGCAGGACGGAGCTCATCAGGCCCGCGGTGTCAACGGCGATGGCCTGGGAGCCCATGGCCATGGCCAGAATCCACGGCAGTCCCAGCCCCACGAGGATATCGAAGATGTTGGAGCCCACGGCGTTGGCGACGGCCATATCCCCCCGCCCCTGTTTGGCCACAACAATGGAGGCGAACATGTCGGGCACGGAGGTGCCCGCGGCCAGCACCGTTATGGCCACGACCACCGCGGGCACGTGGATGGCTTCAGCGAATCTCACGGCGGACTCGGCCAGTGCGTAGCTGATTATCGCCACGAACACGATAGACACGAAAAAGGCCCGCAGGTAGGACCGACGCGCATCTCCGGCCAGAAAGCCGATGCCATTGCTGATGGCTGTGGTCACCCGATGATAAAGGTCGGTGCAACAACGCTCTTGCCGGATGGTTTCCTCCACCATGCCCACGACATCGGCGTCTTTGACGTACGCGTCCCACTTGTAAAGGATGAGCAAATAGAACGCATACAACGCCAGATAGATGACTGCCTCCGCCATCGTCACCCGTCCGTCGTAGATGGTGGCTAACAGTATGACGACGCCTAGGGCGTACATGAGGATGTCGCGGGCGATGACCTTCCATGAGATGTGCGCGGGATTGACCACGGCGGAAACGCCCGTGATCACCAAGATATTGAAAATGGCCGAGCCCACGATGGTGCCAATACCCACATCGCTGTGAGCGCCCCCAGCAGTGAACAGGGCAAAGATGGCAATGGCGAGCTCAGGTGCGGAGGACCCCATGGCCATGAGCGAAGCGCCTGCCACATTGTGGGGCAGCCGTAGCCGCTTGGCGATGGCGTCCAGACTGATGATGAAATACTCATCGGTGATAATGGACAGCAGATAGACCGAGATAATGATGATGAGGAGACTGATGACGATGATGAACAT
>DUEQ01000490.1 GCA_011192085.1 Caldilineae bacterium | reverse complement strand
TCATGCAAGATCAAATCAATCAATTTCTTGAATATCTCGAAGTCGAAAAAGGCTATTCCACCAACACCCTGGCCGCCTATCAGAATGATCTGGGGCAGTTCCTGGTCTTTTTACAGGCACAGCAGCGCTCGCCCGAGCAGCGCCCTGACGATTGGGCGGGCGTGACTCGCGACCACATCATCAGCTACATTCTCGACATGAAGGAGCGGGAGTACGCTTCCAGCACCATCGCTCGCAAGGTGGCCGCGGTCAAGTCCTTCTTCAAGCACCTGCACGAGATGGGCGCGATTCGAACCAACCCCGCCAACGAGCTGGAAACCCCCAGGGCGGAGAAGCATCTCCCCGCCACCATCTCCGCCGCCGAGGTGGATAAACTCCTGGCCGCGCCCTCCACCGCCACGCCCGCGGGCCTGCGCGACCGGGCTATGCTCGAATTGCTCTACGCCACAGGCCTGCGCGTCAGCGAGCTGGTCTCCCTGAACGTGAACGACGTGGACCTGGAGGAGGGGATGGTGCGCTGCATGGGCAAAGGGAAGAAAGAGCGGATCTTGCCTGTATACCAACGAGCCCGCGAGGCCCTCGCCCGCTATCTGAAGGAGGGACGCCCTCGGCTGCTGGGCGAAGGCAACAACGAACAGGCCCTGTTTCTCAATCGCCGCGGCGCCCGGCTCACCCGTCAGGGCCTGTGGCTCATCATCAAACGCTATGTGGAACAGGTGGGGATCAAGGAAAACGTCACGCCCCACACCCTGCGCCACTCCTTCGCCACCCACATGCTGCGCGGGGGCGCAGACCTGCGCGCGGTGCAGCAGATGCTCGGCCATGCCAACATCTCCACCACCCAGATCTACACCCAGGTCACCGACGAACGCATGCGGGAAGTCTACGACGAAGCCCATCCCCGGGCGTGATCCCCTCTCTAGCACTCGCTTCATCACACTCGTCATCCTCCTCGCCTCGTTTTATCCATGCCCATGAAAATCAAACAATTCTCTCGCCACGATTTCGACGCCGCGGCCGCGTTCATCGCGGCCCGCACCCGGCATCGCCCCGTCATCGGCCTGGTGCTGGGCTCCGGGTTCGGCGAATTCGCCGACGCCATCGCCGACGCCGACATCATCCCCTACGCCGACATTCCCCACTTCCCCCGCTCCACTGTGGTGGGGCATAAGGGACGTCTCGTCATCGGTGGCATGGAGGAACAGACCATCCTCGTCATGCAGGGCCGCGTCCACTTCTACGAAGGTTTCACCATGGAGGAAGTCACCTTCCCCGTGCGGGTGATGCGGGCCTTCGGCGTGGAGACCCTCATCCTCACCAACGCGGCCGGGGGCCTGAACCCCAACTTTCGCGCGGGCGACATCATGCTCATCGAGGACCAGATCAACCTGCTGGGATTGGTGGGAAACAATCCCCTGATGGGGCCCAACGATCCCGAACTGGGCCCCCGTTTCCCCGACATGTCCACCCTCTACGACCGCCGTCTGCGAGAGCTGGCCTTGAGCGTGGCCCAGGAGGTCGGCATCGAGCTCCGTCGCGGAGTCTATGTGGGCCTGTCCGGGCCCGCTTTCGAGACCCCTGCCGAGGTGCGCATGCTTCGCATCCTGGGCGCTGACGCCACCGGCATGTCCACCACCAACGAAGCCCTGGTCGCCCGCCATAGCGGCATGCGCGTCCTCGGCTTCTCGGGCATCACCAACGAAGCCATCGACCAGATCGACAGCCCGCGAGTCACCAGCCACGAAGAAGTGCTGGAAACCGGAAAAATCCTCGTCCCGCGCATGATCACCCTCCTACGCGGCATCCTCCGCCGCTGGGACGAAGCGTGATACGCATCGCCTGAACCGCTATGACCGTATTCCTCCAATTCCTGGCAGACAACGCCCGCATCATCTATGGCGCAGTGGCCCTGCTGGCCCTCTACTTCCTCTACCGGGCCCTGAGCCTGCGCCGGGAGCGCCGCTCCGCCATCTTCCCCCTGGAGAAAGAAGTGGCCATGTCGCGGCTCTACCGCCTGTTCGGCGTGGCCATCAGCCTGCTGACCGTCCTGGGCGTCACCTGGGCCGCCAGCAACGTCCTCCTTCCCGAACTCGAAACCATCAGCGCGGTGGAAACGGCCACTCCCGACGTCCTGCTCCTCATCGACACCCCCACGCCCACCCCGCCGCCGCCCACAGCCACGCCTACGGCCACGCCCACCCGCAAACCTCGGCCCACCCGCAAACCGCCCCCTAAAGTCGAGGCCACGCCCGCGCCCGAGATCGCACCCCCCGCCTGCCCCACCGCGGGCGTCGTCATCACCTCCCTGGGCGTCGGCCAAACCCTGACCGGTCCTGTTCAGATCATCGGCACGGCCAACATCCCCAACTTCCAGTTCTACAAACTGGAATGGAGTAGCGCGGCCGCGCCCGAGGATTGGCACTGGTTCGCAGGCGCGGAAACCCCCGTCGTCAACGGCGTTTTGGGCAGCTTCAACCCCGCGCTCGTGCCCCCTGGCTCTTACAACATCCGACTGGTGGTGGTGGACAACACCGGCAACTTCCCCCCTCCCTGCACAGTGCAGGTTCACGTTCCCGGCCCCTAACCGCACGCGCCTCTTGCGCCGCATCGCGGCGACGCGCATGATAAGCGTCAAATGTCCAAAATGGAATCCCGACCAAACGCCCTGGTGATGTGGATGGGTTGGATGGGGATTGCCCTGGGCCTGCTGTTGAGCCTGGCAGGCCTGCCCGCGTCCGGGGCTCAGGCTCCGGCCGACTGGCGCGGAGGCGCGGGGCCTGTGGCCTTCGTCACCCATATCGTCGCGGACCCCGCCGACTCTAACTTCCTGCTCATTTTCCTGGTCAACAGCGCCCGGCGCAACCCCGATCAAACCCAGACTCTCCAGGGCGAGACCGTGACAACCTGGGCGCCCTATTTTTCCGTGGATGGCGGGCAGACCTGGCAGCCCGCATCCAACGACCTGGCCGAGGCGCGCCCCACCTTCCTGGCCATGTTTTCTGGCGAGGAGGGCGTGACCGCGTGGGTGGGAACCGAAACCCGCGGCCTGTGGCGCAGCGACAACCGCGGCCGCACCTGGCGGCCCGCGTCCATGCCCGACATGGCCCGCCAACGGGCGGTGGGCATGACCCAGGACGCGCGGGGGCGGCTGCATCTGCTCACCGTGGAGACCACGCGCTACCCCGCCACCCACCTCTACACCAGCCGCGACGGCGTCCTTTGGAGCCATCGGCAGATACAAACCTACCAGGACGCGCCCCAGGCCGCGGTCGCAGGCATCCTGGCCGATCCCTTCGATCCCAACCGGCTCTACATCACCACCTTTGGCGGCCTGATGGTCACCGAGGACGCGGGCTTCACCTGGAAACGCGTTCATCTCCCCCTGCCCGAAGGCGCGGATCCCGCGGGCCGGGTGGTCCTGGCCGCGGACACCACCCAACGGGGACGCCTCTTCCTCGTCCGGCGGGGCAAAGACGCCTCGGGCCGATACGCGCTCATCAGCTTCCGCTCCCTGGATGGCGGCCTCACATGGCAGCGTCTGCCCACCCGCCTCACCTTTAGCCCAGGCGTTAATCCCGACGCGGTCCCCATCCCTTTCAGTCTGCGCCTGGACCCCCTGAAGCGGGAGCAACTGCTGCTGGCCACGAGCACGGGCCTGTGGCGCTCTCCCGATGGCGGAGTCTCCTGGCTGGCCGCGGGCGCCGATCTCGCGGGCCCGAGCGTGCTGGATGTCCTCTTCGACGCCCGGCGCAAGGGCGTGTGGATTGCCATCGGCGCTGGCGGCGTGTGGCGCACCGAGACCGGGGGAACCTCCTGGCGGCCCATCATCCAGGGCCTGCCCGCCACCGGCCACATCCGCGCACTGGCGCGGCTGGCGGGGGACCGGGGCCCAGTGTTGGCCCTGAACGGCGGCCTCATCCCCCAGGATGAGCTCACCCACCCCCTGTGGCGCAGCACCGACGGCGGCGAAAGCTGGACGCCCGCCATGCGCGGGCTGGAGGGCGCGCGCGTGCGCCAGCTCATCGCCCACCCCGCCCTGCCCGACACCGCGTTCGCCCTCACCGAAACGGGCATCGCCCGCACCGATAACGGCGGCCTCGCCTGGCTGCAACGGGACCTGGAAGGCTACCCCCTTAGCATCGCAGCCGATCCCACCGGTCCCCGCGTCTATGTGGGCGTGGGCCAAGGCCTGCTTTTCAGCCCCGACCGGGGCGACACTTGGCGACAGGTCTTCGCGGGGGGAAGCGTCGTGGCTGTGACCGTGGACGCGGCGGGCATCCCCTTCCTGGCCGCCTATGGCGACGGCGGCGCTCTGACCCTGTGGCGGGGCGAGTCCAACGGCGGGAACTGGCAAAGCGTGGGGCCATTGCCCGTGCAGGGCGCGGTCACCCTCCAGGCCCATCCCCAGCAGCCCAACCTGCTGGCCCTCACCTCGCCCTGGCAGGGTTTGTGGGTGACGGTGGATGGCGGGAGGCAGTGGGATCGTCGGGACGGGGGCATTCCTGCGCCCGCGCGCTGGCGCGGGGGCGTGGCCGAAACGCCCGACGCGCCCAACATCCTGACGCTGTTCATGGACCCCGACACCGGCGCGTGGTGGGCCGGACGGGACGGCGGGGGCGTGTATCACAGCTTGAACAACGGCGCCCGCTGGGAGGACGCCAACGAGGACATGGGCGACACCCTCATCCTCAGCTTCGCCCGCGGCCCCGACGGCCTGCTAGCGGGAACAGCGAATGGGGGCGTGTTTCAGCGCGGCGAGGGGCTGGACGCGCCCGCTCCCCCGCCTCAGGTCGATGTCCGCATCGAGATCCTCTGGCCTCACGACTTCGCACCCGTGACCGCCGCCAGCCAGGCCAACCTGGGCCTGCGCCTCTACCGCGCCCGCAGTTTGGAGTCGCCCCCTTGCGCCTGGACTCCCAACGTGGATGTGTGGGGCGCGCGAGACGCCGAGCCCCTGCGTCGGTTGGGTCTGGCCGACCAGCGCAATGTAGAGGGGCATCCCTTCCCCTTCTGGACCATGAACGACCTCGACGTGACCTGGGCCAACGATCCCGACCATCAGCTCATCTACCTGGCGCGCGTGACGCCAGGCCTGGCCGAAAGCCACGGATCGGTGTGGGTGCATGCAGCCGACGCCCGCACCCGCCAGCCTCATCCGCCCCAACCCCAGGGACTGGCCCCGGCCGGCACAGCCGAGCTGGATGGACACATTCTTGTGGTGTGGCCCCACGACGAAGCGGGGCGCTACGCACCCCCCGATGAAGCGCCTCTGGCCAACATCACCGCCGCCCTCTTCCAGCGCGAGACCCTGCTGACCCTCCAGCCCGAGGACCTGCCCGACCGGGTGTGGCTCATTGGCGCGCTGGACAACCAGATCGGGCGCAGGCTGGCCGTGGGGAAACCCCGCCAGGTGGAGGCCCATGGCTTGCGCTACACCCTCTACGACTTCAACGACATCGACGTCTCCCTGGCCCGGGACCCGACGCATCGCTGGGCCTTCTGGCTGGAAGCGCCCGGCGCCGATCTGGCCTCCAATGTGTGGATTCATGGCAGTAACGCCCGCACCATCGCCCCCCGCATGACCGAACCCATCACCGCCTGCCAGCCATGACTCTCGCCGCCATCCTCACCCTCCTTTTGCAGATTCTCGTCATCCTCCTGCTCCTTGTGTGGTGGGCGCGATGGACGCCGCGCGGGTTGGCCTGGGCCGCGTTCGCTCTGCTCGCGGCCGCGGGCTTGAGCTATCTCTCCAGCCTGCTCTTTCACGTTCCCCCCTATCAGGCGGGGTGCGATGGGGTGTGTCCGGGCTGGCGCGGCTATCCCCTACCCACCCATCATGTCCTGGCCGAGAATCGCGTCATCTTCGACGGGGCCTCATTTGTGCGAAACGCGTTCTTCTATTATGCTGTATTTTTGGCGTACAGCGCCATCGTCGCCTGGCTCATCCGCTACTTCCGCATGACTGAGCGAGGCTGGTCTCGATGGCTTCTCTTCATCCTGGCCGTCATCATCCCCCTGGCCTCCCCGCCTTTGTGGCTTCCCCCGCCTCAGCCCGCTGTATCCGTGGCTGACTTGCGCCTGGTGAATAACGCGGCTCGGGACTGGCGCTGGCAACTGCATCTGCGAGGGGGGATGGACCGCCGTCTGGCCCTGGAGGATATCCGACCCGCGCCCGATGGCCAAGGGCAACGCGTCTGTTTCCGCATCTACACCTGGTTCTACCTTCCCTATCAGCGCGCGTACATCGATCTGGATGAAGCGGGCCTGCGCGCCCGGGATGGCCGCGAGATCCCCCTGACCCAATCCTGTTGGGAAGGGGATGAACCGTAATTCCTGGTGACCACAGATCAAATACTATGTCGAAAAATGTGCTTCTCCTCCTGATATTTCTGATCGTTATTCTCTCCTGTTGTGCAATTTCGACCGCCTGCGGCACAGGGGTGTATATCTTTCAATCGGTGCGGAACGCAGAAAACGCGGGGCGAGCACCGGTCGATTTTGAACTGAACTTCGATGTGCATCAGGTCACCCCCACCTTTTCCGGCCCCACGGCTACGCCCTTTCCCAGCCCCACCCCCGCGCCCAATGCCACGCCCGTCGAGCGCCTCACCACCGAGGAGCTGATCCGACTGGTGGAGGTTCCCCCCAACGATCCCATCGATCTGGCCGCGCGGCTGCGCCCCGAATTGGGACAGGTCCCGCGGGTGGTCAACGCCACGCCGCCTTCCTATGAGGAGGGGGATGTGATTTCCTTCTGGGTGGGCAACAGCGACACGGACGAGAACTGGCAGATCCAGGCGGAACTGGTTGTCAAGGGAGAGCACGTGTACATGTGGCGCGAGGTGGGCGCGAAAGTCAAGGAAAAGGATTTGCGCAAGGCTACGACCTTCTTCGACGAACGTATCTATCCCACGAATCGGACATTCTTTGGCAGCGAGTGGTCGCCGGGCATCGACAACGATCCCCGGCTGCATGTCCTCCACGCCCGCAACCTGGGCGGAACCATCGCTGGTTACTTCTCCTCCGCGGATGAAATCCCCCGCGCCATTCATCCCTACTCCAATGAGAAGGAGATGTTTTACATCAACGTCGATAACAATCGCCCCGGCTCCGACTTCTACAATGGCACCCTGGCCCATGAATTCCAGCACATGATCCATTGGTGGCAGGACAAGAACGAGGAAAGCTGGATGAACGAGGGCGCTTCCGAGCTGGCCATGCAATTGAACGGCCTGCGCCGGAATGCGCTGTTCTCGCCCGACAGCGCATTCGCTGAGAATCCCGACCTGCAACTGAACACCTGGCCCGACACCGATGAGAGCTACGCACACTATGGCAACGCCTACCTGTTCATGAGCTACTTCCTCAGCCGCTTTGGCGACGACGCGACCAAAGCCCTGGTGGCCAATGACAAGAACGGCATGGAGGCCGTGGCGGACGTGCTGCAGACTTTTGGCACGGGCCTCACCGCGGAGGACTTCTTCGCGGATTGGATCGTCGCCAACTGGCTGGACGACCCCAACGTCGCCGATGGCCGTTGGGACTACCCCGATTACGAACTCGATTCCATGGCGACCACCGCGGAATTCGATCAGCTTCCTGTGCGCTTCAGCGATACGGTCCATCAATACGCGGCCGATTACTACACCATCCCGGTAGAGGGGGATAGCGTGACCATCTCCTTTACGGGCGATCCCCAAACGCGGCTGGCCGCCACAGACGCGCACAGCGGCAAGTGGGCCTGGTGGAGCAATCGCGTCGATGCATCGGACACCCGGCTTACCTTCCCTGTGGACTTAACAGGCGCGAACGAGGCCACGCTGCACTACTTCGTGTGGTACGATATCGAAGCGCTGTGGGATTACGCCTATGTGGAGGTGAGCGAGGATGGGGGCGCGACCTGGACCTTGCTGGAGACGGAGCGCACGACGCGCGAAAATCCCAACGGCAACGCCTACGGCCCGGGCTACACGGGCAAAAGCATGGGCGACTTCGCGGGCTGGGTGGAGGAGCAGGTGGACCTGAGCCCCTACGCCGGGAAATCGATTCTGGTGCGATTCGAGTATGTAACTGACGCCGCGGTCACCCAACCCGGCATGTTCATCGACGACGTGTCCATCCCTGAAATCGATTACTATCAGGATTTCGAAAACGGCCCGGGGGACTGGCAGTCTGAAGGCTGGCTGCTCACCGACAACGTGTTGCAGGAGCGCTGGCTGGTGCAGGTCATTGAGCGGCGCTCCCCGCGCGAGGCGGCGGTCCATCGCATGGCCATCGGGCCCGATGGTCGGGGCGAGCTGCATCTCACGGGCCTGGACGATTTCTACGACCTCGTGTTGGCGGTCTCCGCGCTGGCCCCTGCCACCGTGGAGAAGGGCTCCTACCAGTTCGAGGTCCGCGGCGACTAACCGACCAGAGGGCTGATCATGAACGCCTCCTATCGAAACCCCTACACCATTGGCGGCTGGGTCAGCGGGCAGCGCTACTACGGCCACGCGGACCTGCGCCAATACATCCTCCTGGGCTCCGACAACTACATCTGGATCATTGGCACGCGGCGGGTGGGCAAGACGTCGCTGTTGCGACAATTGGATGTGCAGGGGCGCAAGGAGTATCTGCCCATCTATTGGGATATGCAGGGTTGCGTCACCGCGGAGGACCTGCGGGATGAACTGGTCTTCGCGTTGGAGGACCGGGCGGCGCAGTGGGCGAAGTTGGGGGTGGATGTGGCCGCGCTGGCCGGGGAGGATATGGCCAATGCGCTGCGCAAGGTCTGCCGTCAGGCCGAAAAGCAGGGAGCGCGCGTGCTCCTTCTCATCGACGAGCCCGAGCCCCTCATCGAGATCGCCCAGGCCGAACCTCAGGCGGTGCAGCGCCTGCGCGCGGCCTTCCAGCGCCCGCCCAACCTGCGCGTCATCCTAGCCTCCACCAAAGTCCTGGCCTCTTTGCAGGAGATCTCCCGCGACTGGCCCACATCGCCCTTCCTCGCAGGGTTCGCGCCCTTCTACCTCGATGGACTGGCGCGGGCAGATGCGGAAAAACTCATGCGCCAGGAGCAGCGCAACCCTGTCCACGTCACGCCCGAAACCATTCGTCGCATCCACGACTTCACGGGCGACCATCCCTACCTGCTGCAATGGCTCTGCTATCGGCTTTACCAGGCCGATCACAGCCTGCGCCCGCCCCGCAAGGAGGACATCGTCCTCGACGCCATGCTCACCACCCTCTTCCAGCTCCAGTTCGACCAGCTCTCCCCCGCGGAGCGCCGCATCCTGCTGTTTCTGGTGGATGGCGGCGCAGAGGTGGAGGTCATCGCCAATGCGTTGGGGATGGCGACGGCTGAGGCGGCCGCGTATCTTTACATGATGGGGCGATTGGGGTATACTCGCAAGTCGGCATCGGGCGCGATTACCCTGGGCAACCGGTTTTTACACCGATGGTTGGCCGAGAATCTCTCCCGGCTGACGGTGGAGGACGCGGCTATCTCCGACCAGAGGGTGCAGGAAATGGCCCAAGCGGGTCTGGAGGAAGAGGTCGTCTACTGGCAGGAGCAGCTTCGCCTCTACCGCGACCGTCTGGGCAAGCTGGAGATGACCGCGGCCCGCTATGAGGACTCGCCGCCCGAACGCCTGCAAGCCACCATCCTCGATCACAAACGCCGCATCCAGGCCCTGGAGCGCAAGATCGACGCCTTTCACAAAACCTACAATTAAATCCCCATCGGAGCTTTCCATGAACGTCCCTCTCGTTGATCTTAAAGCCCAATATCTTTCCATTAAACCAGAAATCGACGCCGCCATCCAGCGCGTCATCGACAAGACGTCCTTCATCATGGGCGACGAAGTGGCCCGGTTCGAGCAGGCGTTCGCTGCATACTGCGGCGCGAAGTATGCGGTGGGCGTGGCCAGCGGCACCGCCGCGCTCTTCCTGGCTCTCTTGGCCCACGGCATCGGGCCGGGGGATGAGGTGATCACGACCCCCTTCACCTTCTTCGCCACGGGCGAGGCTATCTCCCAGGTAGGCGCCAAGCCCGTTTTTGTGGACATCGACCCCGTCACCTACAACATCGACCCCAATCGCATCGAAGCGGCCATCACGTCCTCTACCAAGGCCATCATGCCCGTGCATCTCTATGGTCAGCCCGCGGACATGGACCCCATCAACGCCATCGCGGAGAAACATGGCCTCATGGTCATCGAAGACGCGGCCCAGGCTCACGGCAGTCGCTACAAGGGCCAGCGCGCGGGCTCCCTGGGCCATTCCGCCTGCTTCTCCTTCTATCCCAGCAAGAACTTGGGCTGTTATGGCGACGGCGGCGCGGTGGTGACCAACGACCCGAAGGTGGCGGAGTCTGTGGCCAAGTTGCGCAATCATGGCCGGGTCACCAAGTATGAGCACGATGAGTTGGGATATGGCCATCGTCTGGATGGCATCCAGGCCGCGATCCTGGGGGCCAAGCTGCCTCATCTGGACGCCTGGAACGCGGGGCGGCGGGAGCGAGCCGCCCGGTATGACGAGCTGCTGGCCGATCTGCCCGTGACCACGCCCGAACACCTGCCCTACACCGAGCCGGTCTACCATTGCTACACTATCCGCCTGGAAGAGGGGGTGGATCGGGATGTGATAGTGCGTCATCTCAAGGCCCAGGGCGTGGGCGTGGGCGTCCATTATCCCATCCCCCTGCATTTGCAGCCCGCGTACCGCTTCTTGGAGCTGGAGCCGGGCGCTTTCCCCATCTCCGAAGCCATGGCCAAGCGCGTCCTCTCCCTCCCTCTCTACGCGGAGCTCACCGACGAACAGCAGGATGATGTGGTGGCGACGCTGAAAGAGGCTTTGAGCGCATGAGCCGGGTCCGTCGGGATACGCTTCTCTTCCTCACCCTGAGCATCCTGCTCATCATCCTCAGCTATCTCTTCTTCCGCTACGCCTACGACTTCGCGGATGACTGGCCCTTCTCCCAGGAGATCATCCTGGCCTTCGTCGGGGCTATCATCACCATCCTCATCACCGCGGTGCTGCTGAACAAGCAGACGGAAGTCGAGCTGAAGAAAGAGGAGAGCATCAAGTACCTGGAACTGAAGAGCGCCATCTATATGGACCTGCTGGAACACCTGCAAAGCATCTTTCTCGCGGGCGAGGCCACCAAGGCCGATATCATCACCCTCAAATTCCTGAACCATAAACTGGCTTTGGTGGCCGACCCCGAGGTGCTCATTCAGTTCGAGGATTTCATTCGCGCGTTCACCCGACGAGTGGAAAGCCCAGAAGCGGGGGAGGAGTCGGCGATCAGCGAGGAGGATGAGGATGCGTTGATGCGGGAGCTGGCCAAACTCACGGTGGCCATCCGTCACGACCTGATCGGGCAGCTCGACGCACAGGAGGATATCTCTCTCAAGCGCATTGCCCAGCAGATACGCACCAATAGCGACCTTCTCGAAGATTACGATTAACGGCGATCTGGCTGCACCAATGGCTTTACGGAAGAGCCCGCAAAGCCTCCTTCAACTCGAAGGTCTCGGTCTCGATGCCCGCGAGAGCCTCTTTCACCTGCTCCAGGCGGGCTTGTTCGGTGCGGACGAAGCGGGTGTAGGGGGCGATGGCCTCGCGAATCTCCTGGACGGAGCGGGCGAGCTCCGCTTCGAATTGACGCATCAACGCGGCGTGCAGGTCCGCGCGCAGGGCTTCGATCTTGGCCTCGAGATCACGCTTGGCCGCGCGTCGCCGCGCGGGCAGGATGAACAGTCCGGCGATGGCGACGCCGCCCGCGGCGATCACGCCCAGGGGGTCCAGCGCCCGGGTGAAGAGGTGCAGCAGCACCGCGCCCAGCCCCAGCGCGCCCACCTGCACCACGCCCAGGGCGGCCAGGGAGGTCTGCACCGATTGGGTGAGCTTGCGGGCCTCCGCGACCTTGTCGTAGCTGGCCAGCGCTTCGCGGGCCGCGCGACTCACCGATGTGAGCAAGCGCTGGCGGTTTAGGTCGAACTCGCCCCCCACCTGGCCTACAATGCGGTCGCCATGCTCCTGGGCCCGTTGGTTGAGATAGCCGGTGATGGCCTGCCACTGGCGGTAATTCCGCTCCACCATCCAGTCCACCAGCGCATCCACCTCCTGCTCGATGCGGCGGGGCGTATCCGCGATGACCTGCTCCTCGAACGCGGCCTTGAGCCGGGACGCGTTCATCAGGTCGAAGAACCGACCCAGGCGGATGGTCTCCTCGAAGAACGCGTCCCCTCGCGCCCGCATCTCCAGCAGGAGGTTGTCTACCCGGTGGAGCCGGAACTCGAAATCGTGGCGCATGTCGGCCTGATAGGCGGCCAACTGCTCGTCAATGTGGGCGATGGTCTTCAGGTCTTCATCCAACAGGCCCAGCCGTTCATGCACTTCCCGGCGGTAGCCTTCGCTTAGCCGTTGGATCACGCCCAAAGGGCTTGCCAGCTTTAGGCGCAAGCGCTCCCGCTCATCCAGCCGCTCCAGGATGTATGTTTCTATGGTCGCGAAACGAGACGCGGCCAGCAATTGGGCTGCGCCCGGTCGGTTGGGATTGAATTTCGCCTCCTGGGCCCAGCGCACCGACACGGGGAAGATCTCGGGCGTCAAGCCCAATAATTCTTGCGCCTGCTCCCGTACGTAATCGGTCACCCGCGTCACCGATTCCTCATCGGGCAGGATGTCGAGCTTGTTGATGATGAAGATGATCTTCTTGCCCCAATCTCGCACAAAAGCCAGGAATTCCCGTTCGCTTTTGCTGAAAGGCCGGTCAGCCGAGGCCACGAACAGGATGAGGTCGGCCCGGGGAATGAAGGCTTGAGTCAGCTCCTCATGCTGCTGGATGACCACGTTGACGCCGGGGGTGTCCACGATGTGGATGTCTTGCAGCCAGTCGATGGGCAGTTCCAGGCGTTGAAGGTAGGGCTCCACTTGAATGACGCGCTTTTCGGGCCCCCAGGTGATGATGGCGATCTGGCTGGTGGTGGGGGTGACGCCCTCTTCCAGGTAGGGGCCGCCCAGGAGCGCGTTGATGAATGCCGACTTGCCGCTGTTGAACTCGCCGATGAACGCGAGCAGGAAGAGGCTGTCGAGCTGCCACCGAGTCTGGGCGATGATCCGGAGGTCCTCTTCGGGCGCGTCAAGACGGGCCGCGACCACATCCAGCCGGGCCAATAGGTCTCGCTCTCGCTGCAGGATCGCTTCAGATTGCGGGGTAAGAATGCGTTTCATGGAGATTGACGGGCGAACTCTCTTCTTAGAACAAACCCACGACTCGGCCTGTCTCTAGATCGATGTCCACATCGTAGAACGCGGGGCGGGTGGGTAGGCCGGGCATGGTGCTCATCTCGCCCAGCAAGGGGAAGATGAAGCCTGCGCCCACGCTGGCCCGCACCTCGCGCACATGCACCTCGAAGCCCTTGGGCGCGCCCTTGAGTTTGGGGTCCGTGCTCAGGCTGAGATGGGTCTTGGCCATGCAGATGGGCAGCTTGTCGAAGCCGTTTTCGGTGTAGGTCTGGATCTGTTTCTCCGCCAGTTCGGAGTATGTGACCGAGCCCGCGCCATAGATCTCTTTGGCGATGATTTCGATCTTGGTCTTGATGGGGAGATCGAGGTCGTAGAGGAACTTGAAGTTGCTGGGCTTTTCCGCCGCGGCGATGACGGCCTTGCCCAGGTCCACCGCGCCAGCGCCGCCATCGGCCCAATGATTGGACATGACCGCGTCCTCAGCGCCCGCCTCCATGGCGATCTTCCGCACCAACTCCACCTCCGCGTCGGTGTCGGTGATGAAGCGGTTGACCGCCACGACCACGGGCACGCCATACTTGAGCGCGTTCTTGATGTGGACCACTAGGTTGGCTGCCCCCTTCTCCACCAATTCCAGGTTCTCCTCGGTGTAGGCGGGGTCCAGGGGCCTTCCGGCCACGACCCGGGGGCCGCCCCCGTGCATCTTCAACGCCCGGATGGTGGCCACCAGCACCACCGCGTCGGGCACGAGGCCGCTGTATCGGCATTTGATGTCGAAGAACTTCTCCATGCCGATGTCGGCGCCAAAGCCCGCTTCGGTAATCACATATCCGTCAGGCCCGGCCAGCTTCAGCGCGATCTGGTCGGCCACGATGGAGGAGTTGCCGTGGGCGATGTTGGCAAAGGGGCCGGCATGGACGAACGCGGGCGTGCCCTCCAGGGTCTGCATCAGGTTGGGCATGATGGCATCTTTCATCAGCACGGTCAGGGCGCCGCCCACGCCCAGGTCATCCGCGGTGATGGGCTCGCCACTGCGGCTCATGGCCACGACCATCTTGCCCAGGCGCTCGCGCATATCGGCCAGGGAGGTGGTCAGGGCGAGGATGGCCATGATCTCGCTGGCGACGGTGATGTCGAAGCCCGTCTCCCGCTGGAACTTTTCCTTGGGGCCCAGGCCGATGAGGATCTTGCGCAGGTAGCGGTCGTTGGTATCGACCACGCGACGCCAGGTGATGGTGTCGGGGTCGATGTCCAGGCGCACGAAGCGGCTGATCTCCTCGGGCGTGAGGTCGTTGGGGTCGGTCTTGTCGATGCCCAGCTTCTTCAGGCGGCGCAGCATGATGGGGGAGAAGCGGCGGTTGCCCGCTTTGTCGGGCGGGCACAGCCTGTTGAACAGGGATTCATCCGACTGGTAGGATTCGTGGTGCATGCGGGTGTCGATGGCCGCGGCCAGGAGATTATTGGCTGCGGTGATGGCGTGGATGTCGCCCGTGAGGTGGAGGTTGAAGTCCTCCATGGGGATGATCTGGCTGTAGCCACCGCCGGCAGCGCCGCCCTTGATGCCGAAGGTCGGGCCCTGGCTGGGCTGGCGCACGTTGGCGAAGGCCACCTTGCCCAGGTGCGCGCCCAGGGCCTGGGCCAGGCCCACGGTGGTCGTGCTCTTGCCCTCGCCCAGGGGCGTGGGGGTGATGGCTGTGACCAGGATGTATTTGCCATTGGGGCGGTTGGCCAGACGGTCCCGCACCTCCAGCCGCACTTTGGCTTTGTCATTGCCGTAGGGGATGAGCTCCTCGGGCAGGATGCCAACTTCCTCTGCGATCTGGGAGATGGGGATGGGGTCGATGGATTGGGCGATCTCGAGATCGCTGGGAACGGGGCGTTTGAGTTCGGTGAGTTTGCGAGGCATGATGTAAGCTCCTGTTTTCGAAAAGCGTTTCTCATGTTCCAGCTGGATGCGTCATCCGGCGGCGCGTGGATCGACCTTGGACTTCGGACGTTGGACAGCTTTACAAAAAAGGGCCAGGAGACGGCGTATGAAACGTCGCTACTGGCCTGACAGATGACCCGGTTGCATGGCGGGATGGCGGGGGCAAGCATGCATGGTTTTCATAGGGCGTTCATCGTTGAACAGGAAGGGAGGATGAGAAAATGATAGCGCAAAAGGAGCGTTTGGGCAAAGCGGCTGATGCTCATCCCGCGCCCTTTCGCAATCGTAAAAACTCCTTCACGCGCACCACCGCCTCGCTGGCATCCTCGCAATAGGCGTCCGCCTCGATCTCCTCGGCGAACGCGGCGCTGAGGGGCGCGCCGCCCACAAGCACAATGACATCGTCCCGCTTGCCCATCTCCTTCAAGGTGTCGATGACGACTTTCATGTAGGGCATGGTCGTTGTGAGCAGGGCGCTCATGCCCAGCACGTCCGCGTTGTACTTCTCGATGGCTTCGAGATACGCCTCCACCGAGTTGTTGATCCCGATGTTGTGCACCTCCAGGCCCGCGCCCTCCCACATCATGCTGACCAAGTTCTGGCCGATGTCGTGGATGTCGCCTTTCACTGTACCGATGACCGCGGCGCCTAGTCGGGGCGCGCCCGTCTCCACCAGCAGGGGGCGGAGCATGTTCATGCCCGCCTTCATGGCTTTGGCCGCCATCAGCACTTCGGGCACGAAGAGCACGCCATCGCGAAAATCCTCCCCCACGATGTCCATGCCCGCAACGAGGCCCTGGGTGAGGATGTCGTAGGGGGTAATGCCGCGGCTCAAGGCCTCCTGCACCTCCTCGACGATTTCATCCGCGTAACCGTCGTAGAGGTCGTCCTGCATCAATTCGAAAAGTTCGTCGTTATTCAGGTCTCGGAGGATGATGTCGTCGTTGTCGCTCATGGGAATCTCGAAAGGAGCTGGAATGTGGGGTTGGGCGCAGCCTGTGACGTTTTGAAATTATACCACAACGCACCCTCAACAGCGCCTTTGACATCCTTTTCCGGCGATGGTAAGATGCCCCACCAAGAGGGCGCATATCTCGCCATGGTGCGTCTTTGTCGGCTAGCCCCCTACCATTCATCCCGATGAGGCCCGTTGTGTCCGGCAGATTCCATCGCTTTTTCTACGATCACCTTCTCAATTATCTGCTGCCGCTGGCTGCGGTGCTGGCGGCTCTTGTGGTGGGAGGACTCATCCTGTGGCTGCAAGGGGTGTCTCCTTTGGAAGCGTACAAAGCGATGTTCCTGGGCGCGTTGGGGAGCAAAAACGGCATCGCCGACACCCTGGTGAAAGCTACGCCCCTGATGCTGGTGGGCCTGGGCATTGCCATCGCCTTTCGGGGCGGGGTCATCAACATCGGCGCGGAGGGGCAGCTCATCATGGGCGCGCTGTTGGTTACGTATCTGGGTGTGACTTTCGGCGAGCGCCTGCCCGGCGGCTTGGGCATCCTCCTGCTTTTGCTGGCGGGCGCGTTCATGGGCGGCGCGTGGGGTGCGATCCCTGGCTGGCTCAAGGCCCGGCTGGATGTGAATGAAATCCTCAGCACCATCATGATGAATGCTATCGCCATCCAGATCGGCTATTATTTGCTGCGCGGGCCCATGATCGACCCGGCCGAGCTGGCCGCGGGCACGAACATCCCCCATTCCGCCCGGTTGCCCAAAAATCTCGATATGGCCCGCTTCACCGATGTGGCCAAAGCCTTGGGATTCACCAAACGGGCCAGGGAGTTGGGGCTGGAGGGCTACACCGCCCAGCTCTACGGCGTGCTGGCGGAGCCCACCCGCCTACATGTCGGGCTGCTGTTCGCCATCCTCATGGCTGTGCTGGTTTACATCTTTCTGTGGCGCACCACCATTGGTTACAAAATCCGAGCGGTGGGGTTGAACCGCCACGCGGCCCGCTACGCGGGCATCCCGGTGGAGCGCACCATGGTCCTTTCCATGACCCTGAGCGGCGCGTTTGCGGGCCTGGCGGGCGCGGTGGAGATCCTGGGCCTTCATCATCGCATGTTCGAGCCCACCGCGGTGTCGGCGGGGTATGGTTTCACTGGCATCGTGGCCGCGCTGCTGGGTGGGCTGCATCCCCTGGGCATCATTCCCTCCTCCATTCTGTTCGGAGGGCTGCTGGTGGGCGGGGATAAGATGCAACGAGCGATGCAGGTGCCCCAGGTGCTCATCACCGCGATTTTGGGCCTCATTGTGCTGTTCGTGGTCAGCACCGATTATTTCAAACGTCGTTTGCAAACTCGCCGGATGGTGGAAGAAGAGGTCTTCTTCGAAAAGGAATCGGGCGGGGAGGAGGTTGAGGAGGCGTTGTCATGACCCAAGAATTGACTCTGGCCGCCATCATCATCGGCATCCTCCATTCGGGCATCCGTCTGGCCACGCCCTATCTCTACGCGGCCATCGGTGAGATGTTCGCCCAACGCTCGGGCGTGTTGAATCTGGGCGTGGATGGGATCATGCTTATGGGCGCGTTCATGGGGTTCTTTGTGGTATATCAGACGGGAAATCTGTGGTGGGGCGTGCTGGCCGCGCTGATGGTGGGCGCGTTCATGGGCCTGCTCATGTCGGTGGTCAGCATCACCTTGCAGGCGGAGCAGGGCATCAGCGGCATCGGGTTGTATATGTTCGGATTGGGGCTTTCCAGCCTGTTGTTCAAGACGGTGCTGGGCACGGTGGAGGGCGTGCAGGGCTTCCCCGAACTCAAGTTCCAGATCACCTCGATCTTCAGTCTGTACGACATCCCCATTCTTGGCCCCATCTTTTTCAATCACAGCATCCTCACCTACCTCGCGTTTCTGCTGGTCCCCCTGGCCGCGTTCATCCTCGATAAAACCACCTGGGGGTTGAAGATCAAGGCCGCGGGCCAGAATCCCGAGGCCGCGGATTCCCTGGGCGTGAATGTCACTGTGGTGCGCTATGTGGCGGTGACCCTGGGCGCGGCTCTGGCGGGCCTGGCGGGAGCGTCTCTTTCCATCTCCCTCCTCAACATCTTCCAGGAGAACATGACGAACGGCATGGGCTTCATCGCCGTGGCCCTGGTCTATTTCGGAAGCTGGCGTCCCTATGGCGTGCTCGCGGGCGCGCTGCTATTCAGCACGGTGAACGCGCTTCAGCTTTGGGCCCAGGTGCTCAACCTGCCCATTCCCTCCGATGTGGCAGTGATGCTACCCTACTTGCTGACCATCATCGCTCTGGCCATGCCCTTTCGACGGGCAGCCCAGCCCGCGGCCCTCACCCGGCCCTTCACT
This sequence comes from Caldilineae bacterium, assembly GCA_011192085.1. Taxonomy (GTDB): domain Bacteria; phylum Chloroflexota; class Anaerolineae; order J102; family J102; genus M2005. Next base: position 2,193 of record DUEQ01000490.1, on the reverse strand, counting down.
CGCGGTGAGAATTAATATCATCTGCATTCATCTCCCCGCCCCCTCGCTCATTCAAAGGAGGAGCAACCATGAGAAAACATTACTGGCTGTTGTTGAGCGCCCTACTCATCGCCGCGCTGACCCTGGCCGCGTGCGGCGGCGCAGCGACCGAGGCCCCGAAGGCTGAACCCACCCAGGCGCAAGAGGCTCTCCCGGCCACGGAAGCGCCCCAGGCCCAACCCACTCAGCCAAAGGCGGAGGAGAAGCCCGCCATGCCCGAGGGCGAGACCTTCCGCGTGGCTGTGGTCCTGCCCAGCACGGTCACCGATCTGGCTTGGAGTCAGGCCCTGATGGATTCGCTGAAGCGCATCCAGGCTGAGATGGGGGGTGAGGCCAAGATGGAGATCGCGTACACCGAAAATATGTGGAACGTGACCGACGCGGCCGCGGCTATTCGCGATTACGCAGACAACGGCTACAACCTGGTCATCGCCCACGGCACCCAGTATGGCACCTCCCTCTTCGAGATCGCGTCCGACTACCCCGACACCAGCTTCGCCTGGGGCACGGCCACCGATACGGGCAAAGACAAAGGCATCGAGAACGTTTTCGCCTATGAGGCCCGGGCCGAGCAGGGCGGGTTCGTCTTGGGCGTGCTTGCGGCCAAGCTCAGCAAATCAAGCGTGCTGGGCGTGGTGGGCCCGGTGGAGGCGGGCGACGCCAAGCTCTATATCGACGGCTTCGCAGCCGGCGCGGCCTACGCCAATCCCGATGTGAAGGTGAACATCAGCTACACCGGCTCCTTCGGCGATACCGCCCTGGCGGCCGAGGCGGCGAACACCCACATCGCCGCGGGCGCGGACGTGCTCACCGGCTCGGCCCAGCAGGTGGTGGGCGCCATCGGCGTCGCCAAGGACAAAGGCATCCTGTGGATCGGCACGCAATCGGACCAGAGCTCGCTGGCCCCCGACATCGTGGTCGCCTCCCAGGTCTACAATTGGGACGGTCCCTTCAAGGACATGATCGCCAAGCACATGGCGGGCGTGATGGGCGGCGAAGTCTACGCTCTCTCCCTGGAGAATGGCGGCCTGGTCATGAAATACGCGGATTGGGCCGACAAAGACGCTGTGGCTGCGGCAGAGCAGGTCAAGCAGATGATCATCGATGGCAAGCTGAATGTGATGGACGCCATCGAGGGCAAGGAAGTCCCCGCTATGGAGGAAGGCCAGGCCGAGGAGGGCATGGAGACGGGCGCGGCCGCGTTCGCATACCCTGAGAGCTTGGATCCCGTGCGTATCGCCATGGTCCTGCCCAGCACCATTACCGACCTGGCCTGGAGCCAATCCCTGTACGATTCCGTCAAGGATTTGCAGGATCACTACGGCGCGGATGTCATCGACGTGGCCTACACCGAGAACATGTGGAATGTGACCGACGCAGCCGCGGCCATTCGTGATTATGCGGACGCGGGCTACGACATCGTCATCGCCCACGGCGCGCAGTATGGCGCCTCCCTTTTCGAGATCGCGCCTGACTATCCCGACACCAGCTTCGCCTGGGGCACCACCACGAATACAGGCGAAGAGGAGGGCGTGACGAATGTCTTCGCGTACGAGCCTCGGGCTGATGAGGGCGGCTATGTGCTGGGCGTCATCGCGGCCATGCTCACCAAGTCGGGCATTGTGGGCGTGGTAGGCCCGGTGGACGCGGGCGACGCCAAGCTGCATGTGGACGGCTTTATCGCGGGCGTGCACGCCGCCAAGCCCGACGTGCAAGTGAACATCAGCTTCACCGGCTCCTTCGGCGATACCGCCCTGGCAGCCGAGGCGGCGAACACCCACATCGCCGCGGGCGCGGACGTGCTCACCGGCTCGGCCCAGCAGGTGGTGGGCGCCATCGGCGTCTGCAGGGAGAAGAACGTTCCCTGGTTGGGCATCCAGGCCGACCAGAGCAGCGTGGCTCCTGATATTGTCATGGCCACTGACCTCTACGACTGGCGTCCGACCATCCTCAAGATGATCGAATACCGCAGCCAGGGCGTGCTCGGCGGCGAAGTTTTGCAGCTCACCCTGGCCAACGGCGGCCAGCGCATGGTCTATCATGAGAATCTGCCCGCGGAGATCGTCAATGCGGCCAAAGCGGCAGAAAAGGGTCTCATCGAAGGCAGTATCGAGATCAAGGCCGAACCGCGCTAAAGCAGTATTCAGTTGGTTG
>DUEQ01000049.1 GCA_011192085.1 Caldilineae bacterium | reverse complement strand
TGGCAGATCGAACCGTTTGACTTTCTCACCATGGGAGATTTCCAAATATGTTACGGCACCTGTTGATTGCTCTTTCACACAGCAACACCATGCAGCGCATGACCGTCGATTTTCCTCCTGCGCGAGGGATGGCGAGACGGTTTGTGGCGGGAGAAAAGCGCGAGGATGCGTTGGCGGTGATCAAGAAGATGAATGATACGGGCGTGTTGGTGACGCTGGATTATCTAGGAGAGCATGTCACCGATAAGCGGCTGGCCCGGGCCAGCCAGGAGGAGTATCGAACCGTGTTGGAGGAGATCGGGGATCGCGGGTTGGAGAGCGGGGTGTCGCTGAAACTTTCGGCCATGGGAGTGCACATCGACGAGGATTTCTGCTATGCCAATGTGCGCGAGATCGTGGCCGTGGCCCGCGAGAAACAGCGCTTCGTGCGCATCGATATGGAGGAATCCGCGCTGGTGGACACCACCCTCCGCATCTATCGGGCGTTGCGCCAGGAATTCGACAATGTGGGCGCGGTGTTGCAAGTCTACCTCCACCGGACGCGGGATGACTTGCAAGCCCTCATCGACGAAGGCATCGGCGACATTCGCCTGGTGAAGGGCGCGTACAATGAACCGGCCGCCATCGCCTGGCAAGATCGGGCCAGGATTCAGCAGGAATTGATCGATCTCTCCAAACTGATGTTATCCCCCGAAGCCCGCGCCAAAGGCGCGCGGCTGGCCCTGGGTTCCCATGATGACATGGTTTACAATCAAGTCATCGCCTTTGCCGAAGCGCAAGGGATCGATCCGAAAAGTTGGGAAATCCAGTTCCTCTATGGCATCCGTCGGGATGAATTGCGGCGATTGGTGGCCGAAGGTCACAGAATGCGCGTGTATGTGCCTTATGGCGAGATGTGGTACCCCTACTTTATGCGCCGTCTGGCCGAACGCCCGGCCAATCTCCTCTTCTTCCTGCGGGCCGCCGCGGGAAAATAGCCCTCCCCAAAAAGCAAGGACGCCGATGAATCGGCATCCTTGCGAGAGAAGCGACTGAGCACACAAGCGCATTGCTTGAGATGAGATCCGTCCCCCGGCAAATCTCGAAATCTCGAATGGTGCTCATGTCGACCGCAAGGCTCGCTTGCGGCGTATGGCCAGGATATCTGGCGAAGACAGGTTCCCCCTTCCTCTCTTCGCCTTCACCTATCCTAGCATATACTTAAGACGAGAGAATTGCCAAAAGGTTACGGGATTACGGGGAAATTTCTCAAATTTT
>DUEQ01000489.1 GCA_011192085.1 Caldilineae bacterium | reverse complement strand
TGCCTTCATCGAGGTCGCTTATGAATTATCCCTTTGTTTTCAATCTCACCTGGCTGATTCCTCTGCCCACGGCGCTGGCGTTCTTCGCCATCATCCTTTTCACCAACCCCAAGAAACGGCTGAGCTCCAATGTGGCCATCGGCGCGGTGGTGATCGCCTGGATTCTATCCTGGGCGGTGGCGATCAGTTATTTCGTGGATCCTCATCTGGCCGAGGAGATCCCCTTTGTTCTGAGGGTTCCCTGGCTGCCCATGGGCGAGATCACCTTCCACATGGGCGTGGCCGTGGATGCGGTGACGGCCGGGATGTTGTTCATGGTCGGGTTCGTGTTGACCATGATCTTCATCTACAGCTCAGGGTATATGACGTTTCCCGGCTATCAGGACCCCGCCCTGAACACCGATGGGCTGGACCCGCGCTACAGTCGGTTCTTCGCCTACATCTCCCTGTTCGCTACGGGCATGCTGGGGTTGGTGGTGGCCGACAATCTGCTCATGCTCTTCATCTTCTGGGAGCTCATGGGCTTGTGCTCTTACCTGCTCATCGGCTTCTGGTTCGACAAGAGCTACCCCGATCCCAAGCAGATCACGCCCAAGCAGGCGGGCCTGAAGGCGTTCCTCACCACCCGGGTGGGCGATGTCTTGTTCATGATGGGCCTGATCTTCCTCTTCATCCATGCCGGCGACCTGAATTTCCAGGCGATCTTCGGCAATGAGGCATTCTTGCATGAGCTGGCCGCTTCGACGGTGAATCTGCCCATTTTCGGCGCGGTGTCCTGGGCGGTGCTCATCTCCATCCTCATCTTCTGGGGCGCCATCGGCAAATCGGCCCAGTTCCCGCTGCATGTGTGGTTGCCCGACGCCATGGAGGGCCCGACCCCCGTCTCCGCCCTCATCCACGCCGCGACCATGGTCTCCGCGGGCGTGTACCTCATCGTGCGCATGGCGCCGGTGTTCGCCGCGGCCGGGCATGGCGAGAATGGGGCGATGATGTTCGTGGCTTTTATCGGCGCGTTCACCGCCCTTTTCGCGGCCACCATCGGCGTAGCCCAGAAGGACATCAAGAAGGTCCTGGCCTATTCCACCATTTCACAGCTCGGCTACATGTTCGCCGCGCTGGGCATTGGCGCCTGGGTGGCCGCTGTCATCCACCTGCTGATCCACGCGTTCTTCAAAGCCTTGCTCTTCCTGGGCTCCGGTTCGGTGATCCACGGCGTGGAGCATGGTCATCATCATGTGCACGAGCATGCGCACGGGCATGAGGATGCGCACGGGCATGAGGAATACTTCGACCCGCAGGATATGTTCAACATGGGTGGGTTGATCAAGCGCATGCCCATCACCGGCTGGACATTCATCGCCGGGGCCGCGTCCCTCTCTGCAGTGCCATTCATCACCGCGGGGTTCTGGTCCAAGGATGAGATTTTGGCCCACGCCTGGGATGGCGGCCATATGGCGGTGTTTTGGACTCTAGCCGCCGGCGCGTTCCTGACCGCGTTCTACACCTTCCGCCAGGTGTTCCTCACCTTCTTCGGCAAACCCCGCACCGAAGCCGCCGCCCACGCGCCCGAGAGCGTGCGGGCCATGACTTGGCCCCTGGTGGGTTTAGCCTTCTTTGCCATCTTCGGCGGGTTCGTAGCCGTGCCCCACTACTTCCCCATCTTCGGCACGATCTTCTCCGATTTCATGCTACATCTGATGGAGAAGCAAGGGGAGTTCTATGGGTTGACCCATGCCAAGGAGGGGGCTCCCGAGTTCAATTGGACGCCCGCGCTCATCTCCATGACCCTGGCTCTGGGCGGCATCGTCGTGGCCTGGCTGGTGTATGGTCGCAAGCCCCTGGAGGCGGGCCAGTCCGATCCTCTGCGCAAGCCGCTGGGCCCCATCTACACCGTGCTAGAGAACAAGTATTACTTCGATGAGCTCTATCATCTCATCGCGGTGCGTCCCGCGCTGTGGCTGGCGAGCTTCTTCGCCCGCTTCGACCGGGGCGTCATCGACCGCATCGTCAACTGGGTTGGCGCGTTTGGCCGCTGGCTGGCCGCCACCCTGCGCCGCTGGTTCGATGAATACGTCATCGATGGCGCGGTCCATGGCGCGGGCTTGGTCACCACCTGGACTGGAGCCGTAGTGCGGCTGATCCAGACAGGCCAGGCGCAGAATTACTTGCTCATCCTCTTGCTGTCGGTGGCTATTTTGTTGCTGCTGATTCCCCTTCG
>DUEQ01000488.1 GCA_011192085.1 Caldilineae bacterium | reverse complement strand
GGGAAAATCACAACTTTCGAAAGGCTGTCAATCCTTACCCTAGCTCCTCCCGCACGTAGAAGATAGGTTTGCCCGTGCTCTCATAATAGGTGCGGATGATAAGCTCGCCCAACAGGCCCATGCCGATCATCTGCACCCCCAGCAGGATGAGCAGCACCGCCAGCAACAGCAGGGGCCGCGTGCCGATATCCTGCCCCAACGCGAACTTCACCAAGGTGAGGTAGAGCCCCACCAGCACGCCCACGCCAAAGGAGACCAACCCCACGCCACCGAAGATCTGAATGGGCCGGGTGCTATATCCCAACAGGAAATAGATGGTGATCAGGTCGAGGAGGACGCGAAAGGTGCGGGTGATGCCATATTTCGAGCTGCCATGCGCCCGCGGGCGGTGGTTGACGGGGATCTCGGCCACCCGCACGCCGTAGCCGCTGGCTACCGCGGGGATGAAGCGATGGAGTTCGCCGTAGAGATGGATGTGATTCACCACATCGGCCCGATAAGCTTTGAGGGAGCAGCCATAGTCATGAAGATGGACATGGGTGGCGCGGGAGATGAGCCAGTTGGCCGTCATCGAAGGAAGCTTGCGGGTGAGAAAGGCGTCCTTGCGATCCACCCGCCACCCACTGACGATGTCGTAACCCTCCTCCAGCTTGGCCATGAGCCTGGGAATGTCCGCGGGGTCGTTCTGCAAGTCCGCGTCGATGGTGATGATCACATCGCCTCGAGCCCGGTCGAAACCCGCGGCAAACCCAGCGGTCTGCCCGAAATTGCGCCGAAAACGGATGATGCGCCAGCGCGAGTCCCGCGCATGGATGGCCTTCAACTTCTCGAAACTGCCATCGGTGCTGCCATCATCCGCCACGATGACCTCATAGGACGCGCCATAGGCTTCCAGCGCCTCGGTGAGCTGACGGTAGAGCTCATCGATAGCGGCTTCTTCATTGTAGAGCGGGATGACGACGGAGAGGTGAGGCATGACGTAAGGGCGTGAGAGCGTGAGAGCGTATGGCGGTGAGAGCGTGGCGTCCGAGAGCATCCAGCCACGCGACAAAACGGCCAGAGGACTGCGCGACTGCGCCCGCATTTTGCCACAAAGAAAGGGGAACTGTCACATTTTGGGCCCGGCAGGTGGGATGGCGTAAAATGAGCGGCTATGGAAACCCCTCCCATTCGCCGCCGCCTCTGGCTCGGCCTCGCCCTCGTCCTCATCGTCGCAGCAGGCTTCCGCCTGTGGCGGTTGCACAGCATCCCGCCTGGACTGTTCGGCGACGAAGCCGCGGACGCGTTGGACGCGCTGGATGTGCTCGCGGGCCGGGGCCAGGTGTTCTTCCCCAGCAATTTCGGCCGCGAGGGCCTGCACATGTGGATTCTGGCCGGGGCGTTCAAGCTCATGGGGCTGACGCCCTACGCCATCCGTCTGCCCTCCGCGCTCGCGGGGATCATCGCCGCGGGGGCCGCGTATTGGCTGGGCTACGAGTTGTTCGTCGCCCGCACGTCCCGCGACGGGGATGGCCAGGGCTTACGCAACGCCTGGTTGACCGCCCTGGCCGCGGGCCTGTTCACCGCCACATCCTACTGGCATGTCCACTTCTCCCGCTTCGGCATCCGCGGGGTCTTCACCACGATGATGGCCGCGCTGACCATGGCCGCATTGTGGCGGGCTATCAACGCGATCGAACGCGCAGGCGCGGCGGCTCGCGGGGGGCTGGATAGGCGGGGAGCCCTCTGGTGGGCTGTGGCCGGGCTGTTCATGGGCCTGGGTGCGCATTTCTACACCGCCAGCCGATTCATTCCCCTGTTCGTGGGCCTCTTCCTGGCGGGATGGCTGATCCTGACCTGGCTACACGTGCTCCTGCGCCCGCCCGTCGTCCACGTCCGAGGCGTCATCCTCGGCGCGCTCCTCCTCTTCGGCGTCTCCGCCGTCGTATTCGCGCCCCTGGGCCATTACTTTCTCACCCATCCCGGCAGCTTCACCCAACGCGCGGGCGAAGTCTCCGCATTGCAGGATGGATTCAGCCTGTCCACGCTCCAGGTCATCGGCAAGGCCGCCGCCCTCAACCTGTTGCAATTCATCTGGCCCGGTCATGGCGACATGGCCCGGTTCTATAACCTGCCGGGCCGGGCTGTATTCACGCCCCCCATCGCAGCCCTGGCCCTGCTGGGCCTGGGTGTCAGCGTCAAACGATGGCGCAATCCGGTCTACAGCTTCCTGCTGCTGTGGCTGCTGATCATGGCCAGCCCCTCCTTCCTGGCTGTGGATCGGGCGCCCACCCTGCCCCGGGTGCTGGGCGTGATCCCGGGCGTGTTCTTCTTCCCCGCCATCGGCCTGGTCGCGGGCCTGGACTGGCTCACCGCCCGGTTGGCCGCCCTGTCGGTCCGGGCCCGCCATGGGATCACCTGGGGCCTGGCCGCGCTGCTCCTCCTACTTCCAGGTGTGATCACGTTTCGGGACTACTTCCTGGTCTGGGGGCCTGCGCCCGAAACCGCGGACGCGTTCGAGGTCGACATGACCACGGCCTGGCGCTGGTTGGAGGCGCATCCCCCGGCCGGACCCCTCTACATCTCCGCCGACATTTACAAACACCCCAGCTTCTCCGTCCTCTACGAACAGGTTCCCACCACCGAATACTTCACCCGGATCGATCCCCAGCTTCACTGGTTTGACGCCCGCCGGGCCTGGCCCCTGCCACACCCCGACAGTCATCCCACCATCCTCGTGGGCAACTCAGCCCTCCCCCCCGCCTTCATCCAGAACCTGCTGCACATCGAGCTCACGCCCATCGGCGACGGCGCGGCGTATCGGGCCACGAGCAATTTTTATGTCGAGGGAGAGTCGGTGATCTGGTTCAGCGAGCAGTTAGGGCTCATCAGCCAGTTCATCCTGCCCCCTGAGGAGGGAAAAGGCGAGGTCGTCATGGTGCAGGTGTGGCGCACCCGGGGCCCCATCATCGACGACATCGCGCCCTATCAAATCCAGAGTGCGCTACTCGGCCCCGATGGCTCCCAGATCGTGCAGGTTTCCGATGAGATGGGCGTGCGCCCGCCCGAATGGGAGCAGGGGGGCGCGTTCGTCACCTGGCAGGTAGCGCCCTGGCCGGGCGAGGACAAGGCGTCGGGCGCGGCCCTGCGCGTCGTCCCCAGCCATCAACCGCCCCTTCAGCCCGCGGGCGCGGAGGCGGGCTGGGTGCAACTTCCCCTCAAACGCACGCCCCCGACAGGGCCTTGATTGGCTGAAGCTGAACCAAAAACCCGACCATCGGCGAAGATGGTCGGGCTGGCATGGGAAAGAGGCGCGAGATCAGGCTTCAGCGCCCGCCTGGCTGCCCCCTTCAGCCGGGGCCTCTTCTTGAGACTGAGCCCTCAGCAATTGGGCCTGGGTCTTTTTGAGCTGCGTCTGGAGATGATCCACGCGCTGGCTCAGCTCTTGCATGCGCAGGTCATAGCGCTGGGCGAGGTCGCCGCGCAATTCGGGCCCGCTCTTGGGGGTGAGAAAAGCCGCAAGCAGGGAGCCCAACAACAGGCCGACGAAAAACAACAGGAAATCTCTCATGAGGTTGCCTCCTAGACGAGATG
>DUEQ01000487.1 GCA_011192085.1 Caldilineae bacterium | reverse complement strand
TTCGAAAATCAGGAAGAGAATGATGACCAGACCAAAAACGGCCTGCTGGATGAAGGGGATGAGCACATCCATGGCGGGGATGATCCCGGACAAGGCTTTGCCGATGTTGTTGAGAATGGCGGGCAGCATCACCATGAAGATCGCTCCGTACACGGACCCGGAGATGGAGCCCAACCCGCCGATGATGATCACCGCCAGGTAGAAAATCGACACCTCGATGGTGAAACGCTCCCAGGTGACGATCTGCCGCCAATGGGCGATGAGCGCGCCCGCCAACCCCACAAAGAAAGAGGAGGTGGCGAACGCCAGCATCTTGTATTTGAACAGATCGATGCCCATGACTTCTGCCGCGATATCCTGATCGCGAATGGCGATGAACGCCCGACCAATTCGCGTGCGGAAAATATTCACCGAGACGATGGCGACCAGCGCGGCCATGCCCAAAATGATCCAATAAAACTGAAATTCACTGAAATAATGATTTTCGTCCCCAAACCACAGATAATTCTTGGTGTTCAATGCATCCACCCCGCCGGTCACCACGTCCCAGTGGGTGATCACCCAAATGATGATCTCCTGCGCGGCCAGGGTGGCGATGGCCAGATACAGGCCCTTCAACCGCAGCGAGGGGATGCCAAAGATGGCGCCGATGATCGCCGTGGTGATGGCGCCCGCGGGAATCGTCAGCCACATGGGCGCGCCCCAATGGATGGACATGAGCGCTGCCACATACGCGCCCACAGCCATAAACGCGCCCTGGCCCAAAGAGATCTGCCCCGTGAACCCGGTGAGAATGTTCAATCCAATGGCGCCGATGGCGACGACGCCAATGGTGTTGGCCAGATTCAACCAGTAATTATCTGCGATGAAGGGAAACGCCAACAGGAAAAGGATGATCAGCGCCAGCCGCGCCTTTTCGATGGGCGTATGGCGCAGGGCCATGTCCTTCTCATAAGTGGAATGAAAAATGCCGCTTTCCATAGTGCGATGAAGTCCTATCCGAGAGTGGAAGAAGGCAAGACCTGTTCTGAAAACAATTTTGGAGAACGCAGATAACGCAGAAAGGCCATAGGTCAGCGATGGGAGGTCGGAGGATGCCTGTTCTGACCTCAGACCTCGGAAGCATCCGCTACACGCGTTCGATAATCTCCTGGCCAAACAGCCCATAGGGCCGGATCATGAGGATGATCACCAACACAATGTAGGAGATGACCAGAGCAAGACTGCCATCCCCGACATATCCGCCCGCGTAGGCTTCAAGCAAACCGATGATGGCCGCGCCAATCAGCGCCCCTGGAATGCTGTCCAGGCCGCCCAGGATGACCACGGGGAAGACGTGCAGGCCCACCCCCGAAAGGTTGGGGCTCACCTCCAACACATTGGCCACAATGACCCCCGCCACCGCCGCGGTGATGGCCGCGATGGACCAGGCCCAGGCGAAGATCTTCTGCACGCTGATGCCCACGCTCAAGGCAGCCTGCTGATCGTCGGCCACCGCGCGCATGGCCACGCCCTCTTTGTTATAACGGAAGAAGAGGGTGAAGATGATCAGAAAGGCCAGGGCGATGGCGATGGCCCAAAGTTTGTCCGTAGTGACCACAGCGTTGAAAATGTGCACCTCATCCTTGGGAATGAACGCGGGGAACACCTGCGGATTCGCGCCCCATATGCCGCCTACCACAGCTTTGAGCAAACTGGCTAGCCCAATGGTGACCATAATCACCGAGATGATGGGCTCGCCAATGAGCGGGCGCAACACCAACCGCTCGATAATCACGCCTATGGCCGCGGCCACGATAATGGTTAAAATGACGCCGATGCTCCAGTGCACGCCCATCTGGCCCAGAAAAAAATAGGCCAGATACGCGCCAATGAGGAGGAACTCGCCCTGAGCGAAGTTGATGACATCGCTGGACTTGTAGATGAGCACAAAGCCCAGAGCCACCAACGCATACACAGCGCCTGTGGTCAAACCAGTCAACGTCAACTGCAGAAATTTGTCCATACGTTTACAGCTCCTCGATCTTCAGGCGGGTTTTGATCACCGCGGTGCGGCCATCTTGATAAGTGATGGTGGTTTCGACGTCGAGATATGGCTTGTCGCCATAAAGGGCTTGGATGATGTTCTCATAGCGTTGGGCTACGAACCGGCGGCGCACTTTGCGGGTGCGGGTCAGTTCCGCGTCGTCCGCATCCAACTCCTTGTGCAGGAGCAAGAAGCGGCGGATGCGGGCGGAAGCGGGCAGGTCCTGATTGGCCTCCTCCACATGCTGACGCACCAGGGCGTACACCTCCGGCTTTTGCGAGAGATCGGTGTACGTGGTGTAGGCAAGTTGATTCTTCTCCGCCCACTTGCCCACATTTTCCATATCGATGTTGATCATCGCCGTGATGTAAGGCAGATCGCCGCCGCCAAAGACCACCGCCTCCTTGATGTAGGGGCTGAACTTCAGCTTGTTCTCGATGAATTGCGGGCTGAATTTGGTGCCATCGGACAGAGTCATCACATCCTTGGCCCGATCGATGACGATGAGATGCCCGTCCTCGTCGAAATACCCGGCGTCGCCCGTGTGCAACCAGCCATCGATCAGGGTCGTGCGGGTGGCTTCGTCATTCTTATAATAACCTCTGAACACCGCCGGACTCTTGATCAAGATCTCGCCCGTATCCTCATCGATACGCACCTCGGTCTCGGGCAGAGGCGTGCCCACCGTCTGGAACTTGATATCGCCATCGCGATGCAGCACCGCGATGCCGCTGACCTCGGTCTGGCCGTAGATCTGCTTCAGATTGACGCCCAGCGCGTGGAAGAAGCGAAACACGTCCGGGCCCAGGGCCGCGCCGCCGGTGTAGGCCCGCACGATGTGCCTTAACCCCAGATGATCCTTGATCTCCTGGAACATGACCCAGTCGGCGAACTTGTACTTCAACTTCAGGCCGACGCCGGGCGTCTCCTTATTGAACCGCACGTCCGCCATCTGATACCCCACCGGCAGGGCCCAATCATACATCTTGCGCTTGAACCAGGTCGTATCCTCGATCTTCACCTGCACCCGGCTGACCAGATTCTCCCAGATGCGCGGGGGCGAGAACATGGTCTGAGGCCCGATCTCCCGAATGTTCTCCTGCACCGTTTCCGGCTCTTCCGGGAAGTTGATGGTGAATCCCGCCTGCAAACCGCAGGCCAACGACATCATCTGCTCCCCAATCCAGGCCAGAGGCAAGAAGCTAACGAACTCATCCTCCTCAGACATGGGGTCTACTTTCATCAGGTTGCGTCCCATGTTGATGAGATTGCTGTGGGTGAGGACAGCCAGTTTGGGATACCCCGTGGTGCCCGAGGTGGTGGAGAGAATGGCGATATCATCCCCCTTGCCCCGAGCGACCTGCTCCTCCCACCAGCCGGGATGGGCGGCCTCAAACTCCTGGCCCAGCTTCTCCACCTCGGGGAAATACATGAGGTAGGGCTCAGTGTAATTGCGCAGCCCCTTGGGGTCGTAATAGATGACCTTCTCCACCGTGTGCAATTGGGGCCAAAGCTCGATGATCTTATCCACCTGCTCCTGATCTTCCACCACCAGGAATTTGGCGTCGCTGTGGGTGATGATGTAAGCCACCTCGTTGACGATGCTGTCCTGATAGATGCCGATGGACTTCCCGCCCACGCTCTGGGCCGCGAGCTCGGCATAGACCCACTCGGGTCGGTTGTCGCCGATGATGGCCACCGTATCGCCCTTGTCAAAGCCCAGGCTCACCAGGCCCAATGAGAAATGTCTGACATGATTCAGATAGTCCGCCCAGGTGACGCTTTGCCAGATGCCATACTCTTTCTCGCGCAAGGCGATCTTTTTATCGCCATAGCGTTGCGCTTTTTCGACGAGGAATTGGGGAAAGGTTTCGGGCTGCATAATCCATCCGGGAGATAGGGTTGGAGATCGAAAGCTTGTGCGTGAAACGATCGGACGACGAAGGCCGGCGCGACGCCAGGACAAATGGCTCCGCCGACTCATTTCGACTCACATCGAATTGAAGCCAGGGCTTTACATGGTTGCGACGATAGATGATAGACGATGACGGCTGTGGCCCCTCGCTATCGTCTATCGTCTATTTTCAAAGCAGAGCGAAGGAGCTCGACTCCTCGCCCAAATAAGCTTCAATGACTCGAGGGTTTCGACGCACTTCATCGGGCGTGCCGTCGCCGATCTTTTGTCCGAAATCCAGCACGACGACATGATCGGAGATATCCATCACGACGCCCATATCGTGTTCGATGAGCACGATGGTGACACCATGCTCCTCGTTCACATCCAGGATAAAGCGGGCCATATCCTCTTTTTCCTCGGTGTTCATGCCCGCCATCGGTTCATCCAATAGCAAAATGGCAGGTTGCATAGCCAGCGCCCGGCCGAGCTCCACCCGCTTTTGCAACCCATAGGCCAACGTCCCCACCGTCCTTTTACGGATGGATTCGATCTCCAGCAGGTCGATGATCTCCTCCACAAACTTCCGATATTCGATCTCCTCCCGCTGCGCCCGTCCCCAATACAGGGCGGCCTCGAAGACATTCGTCTTCATGTGCACATGACACCCCGCCAACAGATTCTCCAACACCGTCATGTGCTTGAACAACTCGATATTCTGAAAGGACCTCGCCACCCCCACTTTGGCGATCTTATGAGGGGGCAGATGTGTCAATTCATAGGTGTGGTCCTGATTATGAAAGCGAATGCTCCCTTCCTGCGGTCGATAGAGACCGCTGATGCAATTCAACAACGACGTTTTCCCCGCGCCGTTGGGGCCAATGATGGCGATGATCTCGCTCTGTTTGACCGATAGGCTCACGCCCGCTAACGCTGTAACGCCGCCAAACCGTAACTTCACATTCTCCACTTCAAGTTGCATGTCACCAGGCTTCAAAGTGCTCCCATTCAGGTTGTGTTGCATTGCGTGAGCCATAACGCCGCTTCCTTTTGGACG
>DUEQ01000486.1 GCA_011192085.1 Caldilineae bacterium | reverse complement strand
GACACCCAGAAAAGCCCACAAGCGTTCCATCTGCTCCCAGGACGCGGCGAGCAAATCCTCGTAACGCAGGGAGATGTACCGGTCGCCGTACAGTTCGCGCCCGCGGGCATCAGTCTCGGTGACATTGCGTACCCAGTCTTCCGCCGCGCGGCGGATGGCGTTGGCGGTGAAAATTGAACGCTGGCCGCTCAAAAAGGGGTCAGGATCACGCTCAAATGCCGCCCGAATCTCCAAATCGGCCTGGGAGAGATGCTGAGGAGCGTCAATAAAATTCTGGAAGCGGTGCGAAACCGCGGCATCGCGTCCATCCCGCACAATAAAAACGATGCGTCCGTCCGGGTAAATTTTGTGCGCCAGGTCTACCGCCTGCCCATTGAGCAAATTGTTAGGGCTTTTATCGCCAACGACTTTGGCCCCCAGCGGACGGGCTTCACGCTCCATGATGTAGTCTGCCGCGGCCCGCAGCACCACCGGGGAAAGGTCTCGCCCGCGGTTCCAGCGGTTGCTGCTGCGGGTGAACCAATCTTCAATTTCGGCACGGTTAACCAGCCCTTCCAGCGTGGGTTGGCGGGTGAAAAAATGCCCCTGATAGTTGCAGTGCACATCCGGGTGCAGGCGGATCAGGCGGGTGAGCAGCGTAGTCCCCGAGCGGGCATGCCCATAAATGAAGAATTTATCGAGCGGGAAAAATTCGCGCGCCTCCGCAACTTCATCGGGGGTGATCGCCGGAACAGCGCGCAATTGCCGGGAGGCGCTATCGCCCTTCAGCAATACACGCCCCGCCAATCGGAAACGATTCCAAAGTTTTTGCATCATTTTCTCTTTTTGATTGCAGCCCATCGCTGCCGCAGCGGCCAGGTTAACGCCCGCCAGCGCGCCGCAAGCGGACGGCCATAAACCAGCGGGTAGGAAAGTTTTTCCATCAACGCGCCGTCAATCGTTTCAATGACCGCCGCATCTGGGGCTTCCAGCGACTCCCGCCAGCGGCCAATCGGCTTTTGGCTGATGCTGTCGAAGCGCTGCCCAAACATTGGCCCGCCCAGGTCTCTCCGGCGCGGGAAGGCTGGCTCAACTCCGGAGCAGAGTCAATTGCCAAAAAGCGGCATAGCATAGCCAGTGTTTCTTCCGGGTTCCGCAGCAAATCTTCAAAGCGCAGCAGCCAATAGCGGGCATCGCCATACCGCTGGCGGTTCGCAAACCCCTGCTGCGTGGAACGCCGCCAGTTATGGGCAAAAAATTCTGGCTGCCAGTCTGGGTGTTTGCGGCGATAAGAAACATGGTTATCCTGCGGGTCGCGCACCACATGAATGCATTTCGCTTCCGGCCACCATGCAAAGATCTGCGCCGCAAACTGCTCGTTATAGGGCGATTTTTCAACCCAATGGCGGGCAGCATCTGTCCACTGACCGGTGACGCGCCCAAAAGCCAGCACCGCCGCAGCGAGAATGTCGCCATCGTGGCGAATGCTTTCAGGGAGGGCGATCTCCCGAAAAGCATCCTGCACGGCATCGTAGGGGATGGCGGAATAATCCCGGTCGGGAAAACCGGCCTGACTCTCCAGCGGGTTTTCCTGATTCCAGGTGAAGATGTGCAAAAGGTATCGTTCCGCTGCGTTGAGTTTTTCGGTTAGCGATAAACCGGCCGTGCGCTGACGATAGCGGCGGAAGAAGACGCTTTCTTCGGGATAAACCACCAATTGAGGGTGAGAATCCAACAAAGAGCGCAGGAGACTCGTCCCGGATTTTGGGT
>DUEQ01000485.1 GCA_011192085.1 Caldilineae bacterium | reverse complement strand
CGGCTTCCCGCGCCGAATCGTCCATCAAAGATTTATAGAGAATGGAAATATGATGCCTTACGACTATTCCGACACCCCCAACATCATCACCTCCCCGCCCGGCCCCAAGAGCCGGGAATACATGGAAAAGGAAAAGAGGCTGTTCTTCGCCGCGTGGTACACCAACAAAGACGTGCCGCTGATCATGCGGCGCAAATACGGTTGGACCATCGAGGATGTGGATGGCAATAAATACATCGACATGGTCACCGGCTGGGCCTCCACGCCACTGGGCGCGGGCTACGAGCCCGTCATCGAACGAGCGGTGGAGGCGTTGCGGGAAAGCGGCGGCATCGAATGCACTGACTATGTGACCGATATCCACCTCTTCGAGCTGGCGGAAAAGCTGGTGGCCATCTCTCCTCCGCAGCTCACCCGGGTTGCGCCCGACACCACGGGCACCGAGGCGGTGGAGGCCGCGCTGCGTCTGGCCAGGGAGACCACAGGGCGCTACTTTATCCTCTCGTTCCACGGCTCCTTCCATGGCGGCAACTACGGCGCGGCGGGCGCAGGCCCCACCTCGCCCGACGTCACCCGCGGCATCAAGGAATACATCCACGGCTTCATCCACGTTCCCTACCCCACATGCTATCGCTGCCCCCTGAAGCAGACCTATCCCCAATGTAATCTCGCCTGCCTGGATTGGATCGAGGACGTGGTGCTGCGCTACGAGACCGCGCCCGAGACCATCGCGGGCGTGCTCTACGAGCCCATCCAGGGCGAAAACGGCATCTTCATCCCCCCCGACGGCTGGATGGAGCGCCTGCATGAGCTGGGCGAGCGATACGGCTGGATGATGATCGATGACGAGGTGCAGACGGGCTTTGGGCGCACGGGCAAGATGTTCGCCATCGAATGGTGGCCCGAGGCGGTAGACAAGGTGGATCTGATGCCCCTGGCCAAGGCCATCACGGGCGGCGCGTTGCCCATCGCCGCGGTGCTGGGCACGGAAGAAACCATGACCTCCTCCGACGAAATCTACCTGGGCGGCACCTTCGCCTGGCAGCCCGCGGCCTGCGCGGCCGCAGCCACGGGCATTGATGCGCTCTACCAGGAGAACGTCCTGGAAAATGTGCAGCGGCTGGAGGCGATCTCTAAGGAGCGCATGGGCGCCTGGGTGGAGACCTATGAGATCGTGGGCGATGTCCGCATCAAAGGCCTGTACAACGCCATCGAATTCGTCCAGGATAAGGAGACCAAGACGCCCGCGCCCGAACTCACCCGCGCGATCCACTACGGATGCATCCAACGGGGCCTGATCCTCATCGACGAGGAGGACATCTGGTGGCTGCGGATGCTGCCCGCGCTGAACATGCCCGAGGACCTGTTCATCCGGGCGCTGGACATCCTGGAAGATGCGATTTTGGAGGTTTCGCGGCAGTATGGCAAAGGCGTGAAATCAAGTTGACGCCAAAGCTCCCGGTGGAAGACCTGTATCGTGACGTAATGCAGGCAAGCAACGGCTAAATGGCGCCTGAATAGCCAACCCTGAAGAACAACAAAGACTTTGGCAATAAGG
>DUEQ01000484.1 GCA_011192085.1 Caldilineae bacterium | reverse complement strand
CTTGTCGAGAATGATGTGACAGAAATGTCGCGTAAATGGCATTATACTAATAAATAATCCACCCCCATAGCCTGGGGGGCGGGGGAAGGGAGTGAGGCGCCCGACGTTTGGCGAGAGGCGTCGGGCGAAAGAATGGGGGCAGGAGGGGCGCCCCCATCCTCCTCCAAGTTTGGGCGAGAGCTTGGAGGGCTCCGAGGCCTGTAAGCAATCCAAGGCCTCGGAGTTTTTCTTTTGGCGATCCACCCTGTTTCTGGTATCATCCTGCTTGTCCTTTATTCAAACCGAGCGCTTCTCGCCTTCTCAAATCCTCAATCGCGGATGAACACGCCAACGGCCCAGCAATCAAACAACGCAGTGGAAATGCGGGATATCGTCAAGCGATTTCCCGGCGTCGTGGCCAATGATCATGTGACTTTTCTTGCTCGTCGTGGGGAGATCCACGCCCTGTTGGGAGAAAATGGGGCGGGCAAATCCACCTTGATGAACGTGCTCTCCGGCCTCTACACGCCCGAAGAAGGCGATATCTTCATCAACGGCGAGAAGGTCGTCTTTCATTCGCCCCGAGACGCCATCGCCGCGGGCGTGGGCATGGTTCACCAGCATTTCCGGTTGGTCCCCACCCTGACGGTGATCGAGAATGTCATTCTCGGGCTGGATGAGCCCCGGTTTCGGCTGAGCCTGGAAAAAGCCCGAGCGAAAATCCAGGCGCTTTCGGAGCAATATGGCCTGAAGATCGATCCCGACGCCTACATCTGGCAGCTCAGCGTGGGCGAGCAGCAGCGGGTGGAGATCATCAAGGCCCTTTATCGCGGAGCCCAGATCCTGATTTTGGACGAGCCCACTGCGGTCCTCACCCCGCAAGAGACTGAGGAGTTGTTCAAAACCCTGCGCAGCATGGCCGAGAAGGGCCACACCATCATCTTTATCTCCCACAAGCTGGATGAGGTGATGGCCATCGCCGACCGGGTGACGGTGCTGCGTCAGGGCAAGGTGGTGGCCACGGTGGATATCGACGAAGTGACCAAGGAGAAGTTGGCGGAGATGATGGTGGGGCGGCCCGTGATCTTCCGCATCGAAAAGCCGGCGATCGAGCCGGGCGAGGAGGTGCTGCGGGTGGAGGACCTGCACGTTCTGAATGATAAGGGGCTGCCCGCGTTGAAAGGAGTGAGTTTCGTCGTGCGAGCACACGAGATCGTGGGCGTCGCCGGAGTCTCGGGCAATGGACAAACGGAGCTGGCCGAGGCGCTGTATGGGCTGCGCCCCATCGAAAAGGGCCGCATCCGCCTCTACGGCAAGGATATGACCCAGGCCTCGACTCAGGATATCATCCGGCAAGGGGTGGCTCATATCCCCGAAGATCGCCACAAGGAGGGCTCGGTCGGCAATATGAGCCTCTCTGAAAATCTCATCATGAAGAACTACCGCCAGCCGCCCATGGCTCGGGGTCCGCTCATCGACTGGCGCTATGTGCGGAATTTCGCCCGCAACCTGATCCAGCGATTCAACATCATCGCCCCCGGCATTCAGACCAAGGCCCGACTGCTTTCGGGCGGCAATCTGCAAAAGCTCATCCTGGCTCGGGAGCTCAGCTCTGAACCTGGCTTGATCATCGCCATGCACCCCACCCAAGGGCTGGATGTAGGGGCCACCGAATCGGTGCGCAAGCAGCTCATCGCCGAGCGGGAAAAAGGCGCAGGCATTCTGCTCATCTCCGAGGACCTGGATGAGGTCATGCAGCTTTCGGACCGCATCCTGGTCATCTACGAGGGCGAGATCATGGGTGAAACGCCCGCGGATCGGGCGGATCGCAACGAGATCGGCCTGATGATGGCTGGAGAACGGGTAGCCAACCAGCACACGTCATAACCGTTCCACGTATCACACCAATCTTTTGCCTCATGAGCCAATCATCATCCTCATCCCACCGACTTCCCCGATTCAGCCTGGAGCGGCGGCTGACCACGCCCTGGTGGCTTTCGTGGGCCATCCCCCTCGCCTCAATGGCGCTGGCGCTGCTGGCGGGCGCGTTGATCATCGCCTCGCAGGGCGTGAATCCCTGGGCGGCCTACCGGGCCATGTTCGAGGGCGCGTTCGGCACAGGCTATGGCGTGGCCGAGACCCTGGTCAAGGCGATTCCTCTGATGCTGGCGGGTCTGGGCGTATCTGTGGCCTTCCGCATGAAGTTGTGGAACATTGGCGCGGAGGGGCAATTGTGGATGGGCGCGTGGGCTGCCGCGGGCGTGGGGTTGTATCTCTATGCCGCCTGGAATCTTCCCCCGTGGCTGGCCATCCTGTTGATGATGGGCGCGGCCCTCCTCGCGGGCGGATTGTGGGGAGCGATCCCCGGCGTGCTCAAGGGCGTTTTGCAGGTGAACGAGATCATCACGTCGCTCATGCTGAACTATGTCGCCATGTCGTGGGTGCTCTATTTTGTGGATATCCTGTGGCGCGATCCGGGCGGGTTGGGCTTTCCCAACACGGCGATCCTCGATAGGGCCATCTGGCTGCCCAAGCTGACCTGGCTGCCTTTGCTGCCCAAAGGACACCGCGTGCATGCCGGCTTGTTGCTGGCGATCCTGGCCGCGGTGTTCGTGTGGTTTCTGCTGAATCGCACCAAGTGGGGCTATGAGGTGCGCGTCATCGGCGAGAATCCCGAAGCGGCCCGCCATGCAGGCATGCCCACTGCGCGTAACATCATCCTGGTGATGATGCTTTCGGGCGCGTTGGCGGGGCTGGCGGGCATGACCGAGATGGCGGGCGTGGCCCATCGGTTGCAACGGGGGCTTTCACCCAGTTATGGCTACACCGCCATCATCGTAGCCTGGCTGGCCAAGCTGAATCCTTTCGGCGTGTTGCTGGTGGCCGTGTTGTTCGGGGGGTTGCTCGTGGCCGGGGATCAGATCCAGCTCACCATGAATCTGCCTCGCTCCATCTCCGATATCTTGCAAGGCCTTATTCTCTTCTTCGTTCTTGGCGGCGAGATCTTCAGCCGCTACCGCCTGCGAATCAGGTAAAGCGTATGGAAACGGCTTTCATCATCACCATCCTGGCAACAGCTATCCGAGCGGGCGCGCCCGTTATCTATGCGGCCGTGGGCGAGATCTTCGCGGAGCGGTCGGGCATCCTCAACCTGGGAGTCGAGGGCATGATGCTGGTAGGTGCGGTCTCCGGGTTTATCGTGGGCGTAAAGACGGGGAATCCCTGGGCGGGGGTGCTCGCGGCCATGCTCGCGGGCGGACTTCTCAGCCTCATCCACGCATTCCTCACCATCACCCTCCACGCCGATCAGGTGGTGAGCGGTCTGGCGCTGACGATTTTCGGCATCGGACTTTCCTCTTTCATGGGGCAGAATTACGTGGGGGTGCAGGGCCCCCAGTTCGATGCTATCCATCTCCCCGCGCTCAGTGATCTTCCCGTTCTCGGGCCCGTGCTTTTCAGCCACGACATCCTGGTGTATCTCACCTTTCTCCTGGTCCCGGCCTCCGCCTACGTCATTCATCGCACTCGGCCCGGCCTGCATCTGCGCGCGGTGGGCGAAGACCCAGCCACTGCGGACGTCATGGGCGTGAACGTGGCCCGCACCCGCTACATTTACACCTTCGTGGGCGGCGTGCTCGCGGGCCTGGGCGGGGCCTCTCTGTCCCTAGCCTATACGCCCGGCTGGACCGAGGGCATAAGCGGGGGCCGCGGCTGGATCGCCATCGCCCTGGTCATCTTCGCGTTTTGGGAGCCATGGCGAGCCATGTTGGGCGCGTATCTGTTCGGAGGCGTGCAGGCGTTGCAGTTCAATCTCCAGACCATCGGCATCACCATCCCCACCTATTTCCTGAACATGCTGCCCTATCTGTTCACGATTTTGGTGTTGGTGTTCGCCACGGGCGAACGCATGCGGCGACACCTGGGCGCGCCCGCGGCCTTGGGCATCCCCTACATCCGCGGGGAAAGGTAACGGGAACCATTGTGAGTTGGAAGAAAGGATGACCTCGCGCCAACAATTACATCGCTTCGCGGAGGCCATGCCCAAGGTGGAGCTGCACCTTCACCTGGAGGGGAGCATCACGCCCGAGACCGCGCTGGCCTTGGCCCGACGGCATAGCGTCTCTCTGCCCGCGGACGATCCCGCAGGCCTGCAAGCGTGGTTCCGCTTTCGCGATTTCCATCACTTCATCCAGGTTTATCTCACCCTCTCCGACCTGCTGCGCACGCCCGACGACTTCGCTTTTATTGTCGTGGCCATGGCCCGGGAGCTGGCCCGGCAAAACGTCCGCTATGCGGAAATCACCTTCACCGCCTACACCCATCTATGGCAGGGCAAGGGCCTAACGCCCGACGACCTCATCGCCGGACTGGATGCGGGGCGGGCGGAGGCTCGCGACCGGTTTGGAGTGAAGCTGGCCTGGATCATCGACATCCCCCGCAACCTCAGCTTCGACAAGCAGACCAGGCGCTACACGGGCGCGGCCAGCGATCCCACGGTGGAAATGGCCCTGGCCTGGAGGGAGCGCGGGGTCGTGGCGCTGGGTCTGGGCGGATATGAGATCGGCGCGCCGCCCGAACCCTTCGCCCACGCGTTCGAGCGGGCCCGCGCGGGCGGCCTGCACAGCGCGCCTCACGCGGGGGAGCACGTGGGGCCGGAAGGCGTGTGGGGCGCGATCCAGGCGCTAGGTGCGGAGCGCATCGGGCATGGCGTGCGGGCCATCGAGGATCCCGACCTCATGAATTACCTTGTCGAGCATCAGATTCCCCTGGAAATCAATCTCACTTCCAACATTCGCCTGGGCGTCTATCCCGACTTCGCCTCGCATCCCCTGCCAAGGTTCTGGGATGCGGGCGTGTATGTAACCGTGAACAGTGATGATCCGCCCCTGTTCAATACGACACTGAATCAGGAGTATCGGGTGCTGGTGGACGCCTTCGGGTTTGACGCGGACGACCTGATGCAGGTATCCTTGAATGCCCTGCGCGCGAGCTTTCTGTCCGAGATGGAAAAAGCCGAGATGGAACAAGCGTTTCTACAGGAATTCGCTGAGCTGTTCCGAGAGTAAGTCTCACGTAAAACCGCAAAAGGCGCAACGAGGAAGAGGATAGGCATGCAAGTAGCAGGTCACTTCGCGCAGTACTGCCTGCCCCTTGCGACCTGCTACTTGCCACCATGTTCATTTCTATCAACGCTCGCCCGCCCTCAAACCGTTCACTACTCACTGATTACTGAATGCTGAACTTCCCATGCCCATTTCCCTCCATCCCGCCTCCGAATTCACCACCGACCAACTGACCGCGCTGCTCAACGCCAGCTACGACGATTACGCCACGCCCATCCGTTTCCGTCCCCATCAGTTCGATTTCTTCATCCACGCGCATGACATCCTCCTCTCCCAATCTCTGGTGGCCCAGGCGGGCGACGTCCCCATCGGCGTCGTCCTTTTGGCCCGTCGCGAGGAGCGGGGCTGGGTGGCCGGTCTGGGCGTAGCCCCGGAGCACCGGGGACGGGGCGTGGCTCGCGCCCTGATGTCGAACGTCATGGAGCATGCGCGGACGCTGGGATTGCAGCGCCTGCAACTGGAGGTGCTGAGCGACAACGCCCACGCCCGGAAACTGTATGAAGACCTGGGCTGGCAATTGGGGCGGGAGCTGTTGGTGTGGGAGCGGGACGAGGAGCAAGGACCGCTGCCCATTCATCGCGAACGGGCGGTGAAGATAGAGCCTAGCCCTTTGCTGGAAGGTTACTTCGATGCCTGGCATGAGACGCGTCCCTGCTGGCAGCGGGAGAAAGCCACCTTGCTCCGCTACGCGGAAGCGGGCATGCAAGGCTGGGCCATCGTGCGGAACGAAACGCCTGTGGCTTATGTGCTGGGCTTTCCGCCCCGCCAGGGGCGCATGCACCTGCTGGACGTGGCCGTCGACCCCGAGGTGGGGTACAAGAGCGCGGGCCGGGCCATGATTCAAAACCTGCATGGCATGTTCAAAACCACGACCCAGCTTCCCAACGAGCCGGTGGACTCCCAACTCAACTTCTTGTTCGCGGCCATGGCCTATCATGTCGTGCTGCGACAAAACGAAATGACCTTCGAGTTGT
>DUEQ01000483.1 GCA_011192085.1 Caldilineae bacterium | reverse complement strand
TTCGTGGCAAGATAGGACGCGAAAAGTGACTGCCGACGTTCGTAGTTACGAATGCTAGATGATCTTGAGCTCGGGCGCGGCTTGGATTCGGAGCATGCTGATCTGTGCAGCCAGACGTTGGGCCAGTTCTCGGAAGGCCTTTGCGGTCTCGGAATCGGGATCGATGGTAACGATGGGTTTGCCCACGTCACCCCCCTCGCGCACTCGCTGGTCCAGAGGTAAGCGTCCAAGGAAGGGGACGCCCAGTTCTTGCGCGGCTCGCTCGGCGCCGCCGTAACCGAAGATCTCATAGCGATTACCTGTGTCGGGCGCGACGAAGTAGGCCATGTTCTCGATGATGCCCAGGACAGGCACGTTGAGCTGTTTGAACGCGGTGAGCCCTCTTCTAGCGTCGGAAAGGGCCACATCCTGCGGGGTGGAGACGACGACGCCGCCAGTGAGGGGCGCCGATTGGGCTAAGGAGAGCTGCGCGTCGCCGGTGCCGGGAGGCATGTCCACGATCATATAATCCACGGGCTCCCAGTTCACATCAGTGAACATCTGGCGGATGGCGGAGTGGAGCATGGGGCCCCGCCACAACGCAGCCTGGTCCGGTTTCAGCATAAAGCCCATGGACATGACTTGGATGCCGTAAACCCGAGCGGGGTTGAGCTTCTGGTGGGTGGGAGGAGGCATTTGGGCGACCCCCAGCATTTGCGGCACGTTGGGACCGTAGATGTCCGCGTCGAGGATGCCCACTTTCGCGCCCATCTGGGCCAGGGAGATGGCCAGATTCACGGCCACGGTGGTCTTGCCCACGCCGCCCTTGCCGCTGGCGATGGCGATGATGTTCTTGATGGGCAGTTGCAATTGCCCGAAGATGCGGTCATCCGCGGTGACATCCGCGTCCAGCTTCACGTTGACTTTCTCGACGCCAGGCACCTGCATGATGGCCTGACGCACGTCGTTTTCGATCTTGCCCTTGAGGGGGCAGGCGGGCGTGGTCAACATGATGGTCACGCCCACTTGACCGCCGTGGATTTGGATATCTCGCACCATGTTCAGGGTGACGAGGTCCTGATGGAGTTCAGGCTCCATGACGGTCCCCAGGGCGGCGAGGATGAGTTCTTCGGTGAGTTGAATGCTCATAGTGAACGGTCCTTTGGATTTGAGATGATGTGCGTGGGAGGGTGAATGGTGTCGGTTCGTAGTTGTTTGACTGACCAATCTTCTGCTTTCGCGATTTCGGCCGGATGTCCCCCCTCCACTCCCTCCAAGCTACGCTCAGAGGAAGGCTATCCTGGATAGCTAGACATCTTTAAGATACAGGGCGTCTCCCTCCCCTGAAAGGAGCGCAGCGAGCTTCGGGGGAGGGCCGAGGGGGGCAAAAACAGGACAGAGGGACATGTAAAATTTTGTCAGTCAATCAGGTTCGTTAATTGGATTGCCTGGGAGGAGGGAAGGTTACGAGGGGTGGAGGTCTTCCATCAATTCCCGGGCGACGCGACGTCCGATCTCCACCGCGAAGTTGGTGCCTCGATCCCAGGGATAAACCTGACTCATGCTGGCGAAATAGAGGCCCGGCAAGGGCGTGCGCAGGGGCGGGATGTTTTGCGAATGGTTGACGGGCGGAATGGGCTGGGCGTAGCGGGTGCGGAAGAGCCAGACCGCTTTCACCCAGTCGGGCCGGAAGTCGGGGTTGAAGCGGGCCAGCGCGGGGATGAAGATGGCCTCCAGCTCCTCCTGGCGCATGTCCAAGTAGGGATGATCCTGAGGGAGATAGTCGCCCATGTAGATGATGTGGTCGCCGCCGTAGTGTTCGGGCGGGATGAAGTTGGTGTGTTCCACCATGGCCAGGTAGGGGAAGCCCGCTTCCTTGGGCAGATTGTGCCAGTAATAGTCGGTGAGTTTGTGTTTGAGGCTGGCGATCATGACCACTGCACCCATGGATTTCAGCGCCCGCAGCTTGGCCGTGTAACTTTCGGGCAGGTCGGGCGTCATTTCGGCCATGGCGTGGGGCGAGCTGGTGGAGATGACCGCGTCGAAGGTCTCGGTTCCCGCCTCGGTAACCACGGCCCAACGCCCGCGCGTTTCCTCCTGCGTCCGGCGGATCTGCTGGACGCGCGTGTTCAGGCGAATGTCGCCGCCCCGTTCCTCGATGACCGCGGCGAAGCGGTCGAAGAAGGCCTGGAACCCGCCCACGAAGGTCCCCAGGCGGGTGGTTCGCGTCTTGAGCCGGGCCCAGAGCCAGGCCATGTTCACCACATTCAGGTTTTCTTCTCCGAATTTGCCCACGAGCAGGGGACGCCAAAGCGCGTTGTAAACTCGCGCTCCCACCCATTTCCGCATCCACGCGTCCGCGGTCGTCCTTTCCAGGGGCTGCCACCAGGGTGTCAGGCGCAGATAGAGGCCCACCAAGCTGAAGCGGGCGACATCCCAGATGGGGAAGTGCTTGAGGGTGAACTTCGCGGCCTCGGGGATAGAATCCAAGGGCTGGAATCTGCCATCGATGTAGACGACGGTGTAAGGGCGGGGGAAGAGGACATCGCCACGCCATCCCAGCTCTTCGATAAGCCCCATCATATGCCTATCAGATTGGAACCAGTGATGATAGAACTTTTCCAGGCTCCAGTCCCAATGGGGGGCCTTGAAGCCCGAGGCGATGCCGCCCGTCTGGGGTAGGGCCTCGTAGATAACGACTTGATGCCCAGCTCGGGTCAAATCGTAAGCTGCTGAGAGGCCGGCCATGCCAGCCCCGATGATGGCGATTCGAGACATGGTTTCATTTTACAATAAACAAGCTCGATCGCGATACTTTGCAGGTCTCGCAATCGAGCCAGGTTACCAGGGGAGATGGTGCGGGAAACGTCTTAGTCCTCGTCCCCTTCCTCGGTTGCAGGCGCCTGGAACTGCATCTCCAACACGCCCGTGGGAGCCGGCCCCTCTCCGGCCAGGTACGCCTCCAACGCTTGTTTCGTTTTCTCGAATAGGGCGATCAGGTCCTCATCCTCGCCTTTGAACTGCTGGACGCCCTGGATGGAGCAGGCTTCGCATCCCCGCATGAATTTGTAACTGCCGCTGTAGCATTTGAGGCAGTTGTTGATGCGGATCATCATGAGGATGAAGGCCAGGGCGTCGGGATCGGTTTCGGGCAAGTTCGAGACCCGATCCACCAGCTCAGCCCATTTCTCGCTGCGCAGATTCCGCAGCTTGCGCGCGACGGGGAAGGGGAAGAGGATTTCCGCCTTGGGATACATGGAGACGTGGAGGGAGCGATTAGGGAACGATGAAGGTTTCTTCGGGCTGGAGGACGGCGACGCCCACGTCAGCTTCCTTGATCATCCGCTTCTTGAGCGCGTCGATGTCGATTTCGATGTAGGGCCAGGTGTTGTAATGGATGGGAAGCACGGTGACAGGTTTGATGAGTTGGGCAGCCTTGATGGC
This sequence comes from Caldilineae bacterium, assembly GCA_011192085.1. Classification (GTDB taxonomy): domain Bacteria; phylum Chloroflexota; class Anaerolineae; order J102; family J102; genus M2005. The sequence goes on along the minus strand of DUEQ01000483.1, from coordinate 927 downwards.
GTCATCCGGGCCCATGGTGAAGTTATCGCCCACGGGCAGGATGGCCAGATCGACCTTTTCGTCGGCCAGGAATTTCATTTCGGCCACCAGGGCGGTGTCGCCCGCGAAGTAGATGGTTTTGCCGCTGTTCAGCTTGAGGAGGAAGCCGCCGGGATCGCCGCCATAGGTTCCATCGGGCAGGGAAGAGCCGTGGTGGGCCACGGTCATCTTGCAATAACCGAAGGGGAAGGTGTTGCCGCCGCCGATGTGCAGGGGATGGGTTTTCTCCACCCCGTGGTTGCCCAGCCAGCTGACGATCTCGAAGTTGGAGATGACCAGCGCGCCGGTGCGTTGGGCGATGCTCACGGCGTCGCCCACGTGGTCCCCGTGGCCGTGGGAGATGAGGATGAAGTCAGGGGCGACGTCATCGGGCCCGATTTTGGCTGCGGGATTGCCCGAGAAGAAAGGATCGATGAGGATCTTATGCCCATCGCTCTCGATGCTGATGGTGGCGTGGCCGTGGAAGGTCACTTTGACAGGTTGAGTCATGATGCGCCTCCTGCTTGGAAGATACAAAGGTCAACATTCAAAATGGCAACCAGGTGAAGTCGTGACGCATAACGTGTTGCGACTGTTGCTCGCGCCCAGGGGTTCCGTGGTGATCTGTGAGCGATAAATCGATGGTTTATGTTTCGTCCGAATCTTCTTTTTTCGCGGGTTTCTTGGGAGCGGCTTTTTTGGCCGCGGCCTTCTTTGCTTTGGCTTCCGCGGCTTTCTTGGCCCGAGCGCGTTTGCGTTCTTCCTTGATGCGACGGGCTTCTTCCTCCGCCTCCCAGGCCTTGGGATAGAGGGCCGCGTAGTAGCTGGTGGGCACGGAAAGCTCTTCGATATCCAAGATCAAGCTGGGGAAGCGATCATAGACGGCCAGCTCGTAGTCATGATTCATTT
>DUEQ01000482.1 GCA_011192085.1 Caldilineae bacterium | reverse complement strand
TATCCCCATTTTCATTCCCTCTGACAAGGCGAGTCGCCAGCATTGACAATATCCTAACTTCCGTCGACAATCCTTCCATGCCCGAGCAACCATCATCCTCCCGCTCCCTAGCCCTCGTCCTGCTGGCGGCCATGCTGTGGGGCACCATTGGCGTCGTGGCCAAAGAGCTCTACGCGTCAAGTGACGTCGGCCCCCTGGCGCTGAGCCTGTTCCGGCTGGGCGTGGCCGCACCATTGTTGGGTCTGCTCAGCTTCGCCCGAGATGGCCGCGGGTTCTGGCGAGTCGGGCGGGCGGATTGGGCCTGGTGGCTGGCCGCGGCGGGCAGCATGGCGGGCTATCAGCTCGCCATCTTTGCCGCGGTGCAACGCACCAGCGTCACCGCGGCCCAATTTCTGGCCATCTGCACAGCGCCCATCCTCGTCGCCGCGGCCGCGCCCCCCATCCTGGGCGAGCGCCTCACCTCCCGGACGCTGGTCGCAGGCGGCCTGGCCCTGGCGGGCGTCAGCCTGGTAATCGGATGGGGGAATCCGGGCGACCTGGTGCGCAGCGAATTCCTGCTGGGGAACCTGTTCGCACTGACCGCGGCGGGCGCATGGGCGGCCTATGCCATCATCGCCCGGCGGCTGGTGGCCCAACATAGCGTCACCCAGATCACCTTCGTCACCTTCACCGGAGCCGCCCTGCTGATCCTGCCCTGGGCGCTGCCCCAGACGCGCACCCTCACCCTCACGCCCGCGGGCTGGGCCATGGCCTTCTATCTGGGCGCGATGGCCACAGCCCTGGCCTACGTCCTCTACGTGAGCGGCCTCCAGCGGGTGACCGCCACCGCATCCGTTTTCCTGGCCCTGGCCGAGCCCGCGACCGCGGCCATGTTGGCCGCATGGCGCTTCCACGAGCGCCTGAGCCTCCAGGGATGGCTGGGCGTGGGCTTGCTGATATTGGGATTGTTATGGCTGATCCGGGCCGAACAGACGGCGGCCTGAAAAACATCAAGCGTCGCGGGCGTTGGAAAGCCGCACGGTGCGGATGGGATAAGGTACCTTGATGCCTTCCCGCTCGAACGCGGTCTTGATGGCTTTAACGCCCATGTCGCGGGCGCTGAACACATCGTTCTCCGACGTGTCGAACCAATAGCGGAGAGAAAACTCGATGGCGCTATCACCAAACGTATGGAAAAACAACATGGGGACGGGATCATCAAGCAGGCCCGGCACAGCATGAATCGCTTCCAATGCCACGCGTGTGACCTGCTCCAGATCGCTCTCATAAGCCACCCCCACCTTCAACTCGATCCGCCGCAAGTTGGTTTTGGTAAAATTGCGAATGGTGCTGGTGAACACATCACCATTGGGAATGAGCACTCTCACCCCATCAGGCGCCAGCAATTCTGTGGCCCGGAGTTGGATATCGGTCACCGTGCCCTCATATCCGGCCACCTCGATGTAATCCCCGAAATTGAAGGGTTCTTGAAGCATTAACAACGCGCCGGCGGTGAAATTCCTACTAATATCCTGCAGTGCAAAACCGATGATCAAACCGGTGATTCCCAACCCGGCTATGAACCCTGTG
>DUEQ01000481.1 GCA_011192085.1 Caldilineae bacterium | reverse complement strand
GATTATCAAATCTCAATCACTCTGGAGTTCTACATGACTGCCAAGACTTACGACATCAAAGACATCAACCTGGCCGATAAGGGTCGACTTCGCATGGACTGGGCCGCCAAGGAAATGCCCGTCCTCAAGCTCATCGAAGAACGCTTCATCAAGGAGCAGCCCCTCGCGGGGGTGCGCATCGCCGCGTGTCTTCACGTCACTTCCGAGACCGCGAACCTGATGAAGACCTTGAAGGCAGGTGGTGCGGATGTGGTTCTCACCGCGTCCAACCCCCTCTCCACCCAGGATGACATTGCCGCCGTGCTGGTGCGGGATTACGACATCCCCGTCTTTGCTATCAAGGGCGAGGACAACGAGACCTATTACGCACACCTGCGGGCCGCACTGGACCATCGCCCGAACATCACCATGGACGACGGCATGGACCTGGTGGCCACCCTGCACAAGGAGCGCCCCGAGCTGCTGTCTGAGGTCATGGGCGGCACCGAGGAAACCACGACAGGCGTCATCCGTCTCAAGGCCATGGCCGCCCAGGGCGACCTCAAGTACCCGGTCATCGCGGTCAACGACGCCATGACCAAGCACCTGTTCGACAACCGCTACGGCACGGGCCAGAGCACCATGGATGGCATCATTCGCGCCACGAACGCGCTCATTGCGGGCAAGACCGTGGTCGTCGCGGGATACGGTTGGTGCAGCCGGGGCATCGCCATGCGGGCCCACGGGCTGGGAGCGAACGTCATCATCACCGAGGTAGAGCCTTTGAAGGCGTTGGAGGCCGCGATGGACGGCTTCCGGGTCATGCCCATGCTGGAAGCGGCCAAGGAGGGCGATATCTTCATCAGTGCAACGGGCGATCTGCACGTCTTCGACAAACACCACTTCGAGGTGATGAAGGATGGCGCCATGATGGCCAATTCAGGCCACTTCAACGTGGAGATCAACATTCCCGCGCTAGAGGAAATGGCGGTAAGCGTCCGTCGCGTGCGCGAGTTCGTGGATGAATATACACTTCCCGATGGCCGCCATCTCTACATTCTGGGCGAGGGACGTCTCATCAATCTGGCCGCGGCCGAAGGTCATCCCAGTGCAGTCATGGATATGAGCTTCGCCAATCAATCCCTGGCCGCTGAGTATATCAAAAACCATCATCAGGAGCTAGATAACAACGTCTATTCCGTGCCTGAGCACATCGACGAGAACATCGCCCGCCTCAAGCTGGAGGCCATGGGCATCCAGATTGACGCCCTCACGTCTGAACAGGAATCCTATCTCCGCTCCTGGTCTCACGGCACGTAATTTCAGTATTCAGTGGAACAGTATTCGGTATT
>DUEQ01000480.1 GCA_011192085.1 Caldilineae bacterium | reverse complement strand
TCGCGATCCGCATGCGGTCATGGCTGTCCTCACCGCGGATCACCTCATCCGCAAGCCCGATGTCCTGCGGGATGCATTGATGGGGGGAGCGGAGCTGGCGCAGGCGGGCGAGCTTGTCACCCTGGGCATCCGCCCCACCTATCCCGAAACGGGCTACGGCTACATCGAAATGGGCGATGAGTTGGGCCAGTTCAACGGCCTGGAAGCCCGGCGGGTGCGTCGTTTTCGCGAGAAACCCGATCTCGCCACGGCCCAGGACTTTCTGGAAGCGGGCAATTTCGTGTGGAACAGCGGCATGTTCATCTGGCGGGCTGATGTGATCATGAGCCAGTTCGCCCGCTTCATGCCCAAATTGCACGCCGCGTTGACAGCGTTGCGACCTGCGCTTCATGGGGCGGAGGAGGACGCGGCCTTCAATCGTTTCTGGATGCCTCTGCAAGGCAACGTCACCATCGATTACGGCGTGATGGAAAAGGCGGAGCGGGCGGCTGTGTTTCCCGTGGACCTGGGATGGCATGATATCGGCTCCTGGGCCGCGCTGCTGGAGATTCTGCCCAAGGATGATGACGGCAACGTCATTCAGGCCCGCCATCTCCACCACGAGAGCAGCAATGTCCTGGTCTTCAGTCAGGATCGACTCATTGCCACCATCGGCCTCCAGGATATGATCATCGTGGACACGGGCGACGCCGTGTTGGTCATGCCCGCGGATCGGGCGCAGGAGGTGAAGAAGATCATTCAGGCGCTGAAGGATAACGGTCTGGAAGCGTATCTGGACTGACTCGGCCCATGGAACAGTATCGATTCTGCCCCCTCTGCGGTCACAAACTCGAGGTTCGTCATCTCTTTGGCGCGGATCGCGGCTGGTGTCCCGCCTGCGACTTCATTCACTTTCGCGATCCCAAACTGGCTGTGGGCGCGCTCATCGTGGCGGATGGTTACGTGTTGCTGGTGCGGCGAGGCGTCGTTCCCCGCAAGGGCTATTGGGCGATGCCCTCAGGTTTCGTCGAATATGATGAACAGCCCCGGCCTGCGCTGACGCGAGAGATCCGCGAGGAGACAGGCCTGGAGGCCGAGGTCGGGAGGATTATCGACGTCTATCCCATCATGGATACCAACAAGAAGGGAGCGTTTCTCCTGTTCGAAGCCCGCATTATCGGCGGGGAACTGAAACCGGGTGACGACGTTTCCGAAGTCCGTTGGTTCCCCATCGACGATATTCCTTGGGAGGAAATGGCATTTCCCCAGTTGAAAGAGGCGCTGAACCATGACTCATCGTGAGATAACCTTGCAAGATCAACCCAGTCAGGCTCCCCATGCCGTCGCTGAGCTGGTGGATGGACAGGCTGTCATCATCCATCTTCGTCGTGGCATCTATGTTTCGCTGAATGAAACGGGCAGTTTTCTGTGGGAGCGGCTGGATGGCGAGACCAGCCTGGAGGCCATTGCCCGGGAACTGGCCGAGAATTACGATGTGGACATCACCGTCACCCGGCCTGATGTGCTCGACCTGGTCCGGGAGCTCCTGGCGGAAGATCTCATTACGCTCTGATCTTAGGGAAGGGGCGGGCGTTTCTGGACATCGTTCGCTTGAGGTGCGTTGCACTTCGGCAAGTGAGACGCACCTGACTCGCAAAAAAGGTTGACCAAACGCCCCTTTTCAGGGTAGTATTGGAGCTGCTGTGGGAGCGGATGCGTCCCGGTGGGCGTCCCGGTCTTCAAAACCGGTGGCGGGCGTCGCGGAGACGTCCGCGGTGGGTTCGACTCCCATCCGCTCCCGTTGCTTTGAAAACCATGCGTCGCATGTGGCTAGTCGCAAGTTGCATGCAGTTCTGCCAAAGTAACTTGCCACCTGCGACCCGCCGCCTGCCAACGAGTCGGTTCGCCAGCGCATTTTTGCACAATTTCTTTCGACCATTGAGTTTGTTATGAGTAGTTGTCAGATCACCACTGCCCAACAGGAAATGGCCCGCGGCCTCACCTTCCGTTTCGACAAGCCCGAGCTGGAGGTAGAGCGCGTCGCCGTCTATCCCTATCCCGATCTCACCCGTCTATGGGTGCGCGTCCAGCTCACCTCCTTCGCCACGCCCGTCATGGTGGAGCTGAGCTGTCTGGATCCCGACGGCGTTGAGGCGGCGGGCATGTTGCTGGTGGACTGGCGCGACCCTTACATCTCTCTTACCATGCACTTAAAAAAGCCTCCGCAGCCCGACGCCGATTACACGCTGCGGGTGCAGGTCGAGCGGGATGGGGAGGCGCTGGCTGTGGGCGAACATCCATTTCCTCTCACCTTCGTGGATCCCAACCAGGGATAGTTTGCCTCTTGACGTTTTACGAGACTTTAACAGCTACGACCTGGGGATAAAGTGAATGGAGGGGAGGGCCAGGAGCCCGACGCCCGCACTGAGCACGAAGGCCGCGGTCAGGCCCCAGGCGTCCGCGGTGAGACCAATGGCCCAGATGCCCACCGCGCGCAGCGCGAAGCTCATGGCCATGTAGCTGCCGTTGGCCAGCGCTCGATTGTCTGGGAACAAGTCCTGCACCAGGGCCAGGATCACGGGTTGGAGGGAGATCGCGGTTAGGCCCAGGAGGATGAGCAGGGGGACGAGCATCCACGCGGGGACGAAGAGGAACGCCAGGAGCAACAGGGGCGCGATGAGGAGCAGCAGGGTCAACATGCGATGCCGCCCCACCCGGTCGCTAAGGGAGCCGGAAAGGAGCGCGCCCACGAAGCCCGCGCCCTCCAGGATGGTGAGGGAGCCCGCGGCCAGGGCCAGGCTCATCCCGCGCTCGTCGCGCATGTAGATGGGAAGATAGGTGGTCAGTGCGGCCTGCATGGCCACCCGGCCCAGCACCAGCCAGGCCAGATAGGGAAAGACCCGCAGCAATTGGGGCCCCAGTCGGGACCAGTTGTCCGCGTCGGGCGGGCGGGGCTTCGCCTGGATGTCATGCAATCGCCAGAAAAGGATGCCCGACACGGCCCATCCCACAAAGGCCAGCCGCCATAACCCGTCCAGGCCCAGCCATCCCACCGCGGCCACAGCGATGATGGGCGCGATGGTGCGGGCCAGCTCGCCCGCGGCCATGAAAATGCTCATCCCCGCGCCCACCCGATTCCCGGCCAGTTCGCCGATCATCGCGCCTGCGGGCGCATGAAACGCGGCCACGCTCACCCCCGCGGCCAGCAGCAACAGCGTCAGGGCCAGATAGCTGGAGGGCAGCCCCAGCGATGTCATCAGGGTGGCGGTCACCGCCGGGGCAAAGATGATGAAATAGCGCAGACTCACCTTGTCGGCCAGGTAGCCGATAAAGGGATTAAGCAGGCTAGGGATCTGAGTGAAGACCGCCAGGTTGCCGGTGAGTGCGTAGCCCACGCTCAAGCGATCTTGCAACACAGGCAACAGCGGGGCCAGAAAGCCGCTGTACACATCGTGGGTGAAGTGGCCGAAGGCCACGGCGACGATGTCGTTGACGCTGCTTTGGCGTTTGGACATGGCGTGGGAGTGTGTAAGCGTGGGGGCGATGGTTCGCGGATTCCAATGAAAGTCTCACGCAAAGACGCCAGGGACGCAAAGCATGCTTTGTTTCTTTCTCCCCTTGGCGCCTTAGCGTGAGATCGATTTTACGACAGATCCATCTCTTGGGCGAAGAAGTCGGCCGCGCGTTGGGCCAGGAGGCGGTGTTCCGGTTGAGACAGATCGGGGTCCGCGTCGAGGATGGCTTGCGCTTCCTGGCGGGCGAGCATAAGCAGGCGCATGTCGCTGAGCCGGGCCAGACGCAGGTCGGGCAGGCCGCTCTGCCGGGAGCCGAAGAATTCGCCCGGCCCGCGCATACGCAGGTCGATCTCCGCCAGCTCGAAGCCGTCTTGCGTGCGGGCCATGGCCTGCATCCGCTCCGCGCCCGTCGCAGTCTTGGGATCGGCGATGAGGATGCAGTAGGACGGGTGGGGCCCGCGACCCACCCGTCCCCGAAACTGGTGCAACTGCGACAAGCCGAAGCGATCTGCATTCTCGATGACCATGACGCTGGCATTGGGCACATCGATGCCCACTTCCACCACAGCGGTGCTCACCAGCACGTCGTACTCGCCCGCGGCGAAGGCCCGCATCACGGCGTCCTTCTCCTTCCCAGTCATCCGACCGTGGATGAGACCCACCCGCAGGTCGGGAAAGACCTTCTGTTGCAGGCGCTCGTGCTCGGCCACGGCCGCGCCCACATCTTCCAGCTGGTCGCTTTCCTCCACCAATGCATAGATGATGAAGGCCTGTCGGCCCTCCGCAACCTGTTTGCGGATGAAGGTGTAGATGCGAGGATGCTTGTCCGGCTTGACCCAGTAGGTTTCGATGGGCTGACGGCCCGGCGGCAGCTCGTCGATGACGCTGACATCCATGTCGCCGTAGATGGTCAGGGCCAGGGTGCGGGGGATGGGGGTGGCCGACATGACCAGGGTGTGAGGCGTCATGCCTGCGCCTGGCCCGTCGGGGGCATTGAACTGGGCGCCCTTCTCCCGCAATGCGGCCCGCTGCGCCACCCCGAAACGGTGCTGCTCATCCACCACGACCACGGCCAAGTCGTGGAAGCGCACCCCTTCCTGGATGAGCGCGTGGGTGCCGATGAGGATATCGACCTCGCCCGCGGCCAGCGCGTCCAGCACCCCTTCCCGCTTCTTTCCCTGGACGCTGCCTGTGAGCAGTCCCATCCGTACAGGCCAGCCCGTCACCAGATTCACGAGGCCGCCGAAGAGGTCGGCCAGCTTGCGATAGTGCTGTTCGGCCAGGATCTCGGTGGGGGCCATGAGCGCAGCCTGGGCGCGGTTGACTGCCGCGGCCCACATCGCGGCCGCGGCGATGACTGTCTTGCCGCTGCCCACATCGCCCTGGAGGAGCCGGGTCATGGGGAAGTCGCGGGCCAGGTCGCCGCGGATTTCGTCGAGGACCCGCTGCTGTGCAGCGGTGAGCTGGAAGGGAAGACGATGGAGGAAAGGCGTGAGCAGGTCGTCGGGCAGGGGGACGGGCTGCGCGGGCTTCTGCTGCCAGGCCCGGTGCTGGCCCAGCACGCCGAGCTGGATGACCAGCAGCTCCTCGAAGCCGAGACGGCGGCGGGCTCGGAGCAACGCCTGCTCGTTTTCGGGGAAATGCACCTGACGCAAGGCCTCGCCGATGGCGGGGAAATCCAGGCGCTGGCGCAACTCGACAGGCAAGGGATCGGGCAGGCGGTCGGCCCAGGTCGCCACTGCCTGGCGGATGTGTTTGCGCAGGACGCGGGGGCTGAGCCCTTCTGTCAGGGGATAGATGGGCACGATGCGGGCGGTGTGGGTAGGGTCGTCGCTGGCGATCTCGAATTCGGGATTGTCCAGCACCCGTTGGCTGCCCACGCTTTTGATCTTGCCGCTGAAGTAATAGGTGCGTTCGGGGAAGAGGGCTTTGTGGATGTAGGGATTCCAGAACTGGGCGTTGATGGCGCCGGTCTTGTCGAAAAGTTTGGCGGTAGTCAACATCTTGCCTGTGCGGGTGCGCCGACGGACCAGGCTGTGGACCGTGGCCCGCACCGTCACCTCTTCGCCGATGCGCAGCTCCTTGATGGTGCGGAGGTTGCTGTAATCCTGATAGCGCGCGGGCAGATGCCACAGCAAGTCCCCCACCTGGTTCAGCCCCAGGCGGCTCATGGTCTCGGCCAGTTTGGGGCCGATGCCGGGCAGGGTGGTCAGCGGCGCTTCCAGGGGCGAATCGGTGAATCTGGGCCGGGCCGCCCGCCTCGCCTCCTCACCCCTTCGCTCTCCC